>JAQWLX010000092.1 GCA_029247075.1 Halieaceae bacterium
GTGGCATCTTCTCTGTTGAGATAACCTTTGATTACTGGAGCCCCTCGTATCCATAGCTCACCTGTCTCTCCGGTTGGCAGGGACTCACCCTTCTCGTTGACACATTTTACTTCAAAGGTAGGCATCGCAGGACCAACGCTAGCAGCCTTATCTCGAAAAAATACCGAAGAGACTGCGGAAATGATTCCGCAAGTTTCCGTCATTCCATACCCGGTAGCCGGTTGCGCGCCGCTAGCTTCTTCCGCCACCTTATGAACTAAATCAGGCTGCATCGCGGCTCCACCTCCTCCCATAGTGGCTAAAGAGGAAGTATCGCGTTTTTTAAAATCCGGATGCGAAAGAATCTCTCGAGTCATTAGTGGAACAGCGCTAAACGTTGTTACTCTCTCCTTCTCAATTAAGTCTAGTGCCTTGGCCGGATCCCATTTGTACATATGAATGATTTTGCCTCCTGCCAATGTCGTTGCCTGTGCGACGCAGTTATTCGCGGTGACATGAAATAAAGGTGTGGCTATAAGAGCACAGACGACTGGTAAAACTTCTGATGAAGGGTGTTCGGCACCGCGAAGACGCGCCAAAGCAGCCGGTTGCACCGCATTGGCAAATGCAATGTTAAGTATATTATTAGTACACCCCCTATGGGTTAACTGAGCTCCCTTAGGTCTTCCGGTAGTACCAGACGTATAAAAAACGCATGCCTCATCTTCAGGGTCAATCGATACCTTGGGCAGCTCACCTCCAAATCCGAGAATCTCTGACCATGGTGTGGCTTCTACATATTCGTCATGTGGAACTCGGACACTAACCAACTTCACAAACTCAAATTCACTTCTTATCTGACTAAAGCATTGCAATCTTTCTTCATCACAAATGAGTATTTTTGGTTTTGAATCGTTGAGACCATATTTCATCTCATCGGCAACCCACCACGAATTCATCCCTACAACCACTGCTCCAATCGATACCGTCGCCCAATACGCCAGCATCCACTCAGGATAATTACGCATTGCAATAGCTACTCGCTCTCCTGGAGTAACGCCGTTTGACTGCAGCCAATTCGCCGCAGAAGCCACGATCTCATGAGCTTGAGAATATGTGTAACGTTCTTCACCGTAAATTAAATATTCTTTTCCCCCGTGACCAGCCGAATTAACCCAGACATCGCACAGGGAAGGAGGAGCTAGCGCGTATGCTCGCGTAGGAACACCACGGATCATCTCGGTTTTTATTTCAAACAACTGGCCGGGTGAAATTAACTCATCCCAAGTTTGTTTTAGAGTTTGATACACGTTTGACACCAAATCATATAGGATAAGCTTTGTAGCGTACCGCACGAACCTTTGAGGCTCAACACTAGCGCGTTTTAAGCTACTTGGAATTATTAATATTTAAGGCAGATTAGTAAGATTTAGGATGAATACACAAACTTTAGATACGACAAAACTTGGTCCTTATCTGGCGACTCACCTTGATGACTTCAACGAAAATATAACGGTCGAAAAATTCCCGGGCGGACAATCTAATCCTACCTTTAAACTAACCTGCGGAGATCAGCAAGTAGTTTTGCGACGAAAACCGCCTGGCGTGTTGCTACCTTCTGCACACGCGGTCGATCGCGAATTTCGAGTGATAAAAGCTCTTGGTAAAACAGACATTCCAGTAGCAAAAGCACACCTGCTGTGCGAGGACGAAAACATCATCGGTTCTGCATTCTATATTATGGAATACCTTGATGGACGAGTATTTTGGGATCCTGCTCTTTCCGAAGTAGGATCTAACGCCGAGAGAAGTGCGATTTATGATGACATGAATCGCGTGCTCGCGGCGCTTCATTCTGTCAACATTGATGCTGTTGGCTTATCTGATTTCGGTCGGCCAGGAAATTATTTTGAACGCCAGATCAACCGGTGGACAAAACAATATCGAGCATCTGAAACAGAACATTCAGAAGCCATGGAAACGTTGATTCAATGGTTGCCGATCAATATACCTGAAGATGATGGTTCAATAGGCTTAGTCCATGGCGACTACCGCCTCGACAATATCATGTTTCATCCTACTAAACCGAAAATTATAGGCCTCTTGGATTGGGAACTATCCACGCTAGGTCATCCATTAGCAGATCTCTCCTACCAAGTAATGGCATGGCAATTACCTCAAGATGGCGGACTTCGTGGGCTTTTAAATGTAGATCGAAAAGCTCTAGAAATTCCTACTGATGAAGCGTATGTTGCTAAATATTGCGAGCGAACTGGAAGAGAGACCATTGAGAATTGGAATTTCTATCTAGTATTCTGTTTCTTTCGACTCGCAGCAATACTCCAAGGTGTAAAAAAACGTGCGTTAATAGGCACCGCATCTAGCGCCGAAGCCGAAAGCAGAGGAGCATTAGTAGAACCGCTTGCAGCATATGGCGTTTCCTTCATTGACTAATTCAACAGGAGAAACTAAAGATGACCGATGTCGTCATAACCGAGGCGCATGAGGGCGTACTCACAATCACATTGAATCGGCCAGAGTCCAAAAACGCGGTTAATAGAGCCCTAGCGCTTCGAATGGTAGAAGCGATTGACGAACTGGAAAATAACCCCGATCTGCGAGCTGCAATCATCACTGGAGCTGGAGGAACTTTCTGCTCGGGAATGGATCTTAAAGCATTTGTCAGTGGAGAAACCCCTCATATTGAAGGGAGAGGTTTCGGTGGCGTCACAGAATATATACCAAAGAAACCATTACTCGCTGCTATAGAAGGCTATGCATTAGCTGGTGGATTCGAACTTGCCATCAGTTGCGATCTTATTGTAGCTGCCGACACCGCAAAATTTGGAATTCCCGAAGTAAAGCGAGGCCTTGCAGCAGCAGCGGGCGGCCTGTGTAAGTTGCCAAAACAAATTCCTTATAGAATCGCAATGGAAATGGCACTGACCGGAGAATTTTTTTCCGCGGAGCGAGCAGCAGATCTAGGTCTCATTAACCATGTTGTTCCAGAAGGAAAGGCGCTTGAAGCCGCCAGAGAGTTGGCGGCAAAAATTGCCGCCAACGGTCCACTGGCTGTCGCCGCCTCTAAACAAGTAGTTTGCTCTGCACAGGATTGGGATAGTAGCGAGATGAATGAACGTCAAAACAAAATACTATCTCCCGTATTCGTAAGTGAAGATGCTATCGAAGGTGCGACCGCCTTTGCAGAGAAAAGGCCACCGAATTGGAAGGGAAAATAATTTAACTGAGGAATTAAGATATGCAAGAAGCCTGGATAATTGACGCATGCCGTACTCCTAGAGGAATTGGAAAAAAAGGTAAAGGAGCTCTAGCGGACCAGCACCCCCAACATTTGGGAGCCACGGTTCTCAAAGCTATCGCTGAGCGTAATCAGCTGGAAACAGCAGATGTCGACGATGTTATTTTTGGCACATCGTCTCAGCGCGGACAGCAAGGATGTGATTTAGCTAGAATGGCAGCTCTCCAGGCTGGCTTTGACGTGCGATCATCCGGTATGACTCTAGACCGATTCTGTGGTTCAGGCATCACATCGGTGAATTTGTCCGCTATGAGCATCATGTCTGGAACAGAGGATCTAGTTATCGGTGGCGGTGCAGAGATGATGTCTACATACGGAGACGTGGCCTCATCAAGAAGTCCATTTATTGACAGCGACAACATCGCACTTCGAGAAATGCATCCGCAATCTCACCAAGGTGTCTGCGCCGATGCTATTGCCACAATTGAGGAAATCGATCGTTCCTCAGTAGATGCCCTGGCATTAGAATCTCAACAAAAAGCGGCTCATGCAATTAAAAATGGATATTTCGATAGAAGCCTAATCCCCGTTTATGATTGGGATGGTTCTTTGATCCTTGATGCTGAAGAATTTCCCAGACCTCAGACAACCCTGCAAGGATTAAGTGAACTCAAACCTTCTTTCGAGCCGCTGGCAGATTATCCACTAGATGAAAGCGGAACTACTTTTAGGAGTCTAGTCCTTAAGAAGTATCCAGAGCTTAAGATCAACCACATTCATCACGCAGGAAATTCTTCTGGGGTTGTTGATGGTGCTGCGGCCGTTTTGCTCGCATCACCAGATTATGCTAGATCCCACGGAATGAAACCACGCGCAAAAATTCGCGCAATGTGCAATATGGGAGATTGTCCGACATTAATGCTAAATGCACCTGTACCTTCAACTAAGAAAGTTCTCAAAAAAGCCGGACTTTCACTAAAAGATATTGATCTGTTCGAGATCAATGAGGCCTTTGCCGTAGTAGCAGAAAAATTTATTCGAGACCTAGACCTTGACAGAACCAAAGTCAACGTTAACGGAGGAGCAATTGCTCTTGGCCACCCGATTGGAGCTACGGGATCCATCCTTGTAGGCACGATGCTTGATGAATTAGAGCGGCAAGACAAGTCACTTGGATTAGTAACTATGTGTGCAGCGGGCGGCATGGCTCCCGCGATAATTATTGAACGAGAATAAATATACGTGGCGATCATAAGTAAAAAAAGACTTGAAAAATAGTCAGGATAACTGGGCATCCATACCAATTCGAATTATACCTTCTTGCTCAACACGGCAGCATACGCCTCCTCTCCAGTCGATATCGAGGGCGTCTCTTAATCCAGCGCTGGCATCGTCCATTCGATGGCAAGGATTGGTTTCTCTGGTAATTCTTAGCTTAACCTTCCCAATAGATATTATACGTCCGACATCTTGGCTAGAAAATCTTCTGCCGGTAACAAGTAAATTTGCCCTGCGGATAGTCCATGGCAAATCGACATTAAGCTGGCCACAAGCATCACTCCACGAATCTTGGCTCAATATGGTAACCTGCCGCGGACCCTCCCTACCTCTATAATCTCCTTTAACTCCAAACTTTAACCCAATTGCACCAGTATCAATCTGACGCATTTGCCCTCTTCGCTTGCTCTTGAAAGCAATACCAATCAGTTGCATAAAATATCACCAGTAACCAGATAAAATGAAAGTATATATGACCTAGGTCTCTTCTAACTAAATTTGACACTGATAGACGTGCATCTAACAGCCTATGCAAATACAATACTCACCCTGTTACTCCTGTAGAAATTTTAGGGAATTGTATTTTGCGTGCCTATCGTTATGTAATCTCCGCACTTGCCATTATTTTCGGCGGGATCTTCCTGTATCTATATATTCAATTTTCTGCGCTTTCAAATATGGATTTTACTCCACCTCCCATATCGATCGATACAGCTATTGCGAAAACAGAAACATGGCCATCACTTATTCACTCGGTCGGCACCATAAGAGCCGCGCGCGGTGTGAATTTAAGCACGGAAAGTGATGGAGAAATAATCTCTCTAAAGGCAGCACCAGGTCAGTTTATTGAGGCTGGAACAATCATTCTTGAACTTAACAATCGAGAAGCGAAAGCCAAGCAAGAAAGGCTTAAAGCGACGCTTGAATTAAAACAACTCTTGTTCGATAGGGACGCTCAACTTATAAAACAAAAATCGATACCAAAGAGCCGCTATGACCAGTCACGAGCCCACCTACGCGAAGCCAAGGCCGAGCTTTCTGAGATCAACGCCGTCTTGGATACTAAAGTAGTAGTAGCACCGTTCAGCGGAACCATTGGAATTATCAAGGTAGAAATTGGCGACTATGTAGATACGGATACTGAAGTAACGTCTTTACAGGACTTAAGTCTGTTGGAAGTCGATTTTTCACTCCCGGCAAAGCACGCGCCAAATCTCGAAAAAGGACAGGCGATTATTCTTACCACTGATGCATTCTCTGAACAAGTCTTCCCCGCTAAACTTAGAGACATTGACAGCCGAATTGATCCTTCCACTCGCAATGTTTTACTTCGAGGCGAGTTAATAAACGGCAAGGGACTCCTGCCTGGCATGTTTGTTCGATTGTCAATTGATCTCGGCCAACCTAGAGACTTGGTAACCGTGCCAGAAACTGCGGTCGGCTACTCTCTTCAAGGAGATACAATCTACGTTATCCGCAACAAAAACAATCAATCGTTGGCAGAACCAACCATCGTACAAGTTGGAGAAAGCAGAGATGGCTACACAAGCATCCTCAGCGGACTCTCTGAAGGTTTGCGAGTCGCCACCGCCGGGCAAAACAAACTGTTTCAAGGCGCTGCGGTCAAATACGACCAAGATGCAAATTAATATAAATGTCACCCACTGATCTGTTTATCAAACGTCCTGTTCTAGCACTAGTTATAAGTAGCCTCATTTTACTTCTGGGAAGCGCGTCGATGTATCGCGTGCAAATTCGAGAATTTCCAAAACTTGAAAAGAATGTAATCGAAATTATGACATTTTATCGAGGTGCCAGCGCTAGAACAGTACAAGGATTAGTGACTACTCCACTTCAAATAAATATCGCTGGCGCGCAGGGCGTGGAATATATCACATCTACAAGCTCTCCTGGCATCTCTCGAATAGAAGTACATGTAAGACTTGGTGAATCAACGCGTAATGTTGTGGCCGAAATCATCGCGAAAGTTCGCCAAGCCCGAGACGAACTACCTCGAGAAGTGGAAGAACCCATAATTTCCACCGCATCCGGCGATGACGCAATGATGTATCTCGCCTTCTATAGTGATCAAATGAATCAACATCAAATTACAGACTATCTAGTGCGCAATGTGCAACCAGCATTAGCTACATTAGAAGGTGTTGGGCTTGTGCAGATGTGGGGGCACGAAATCGCTATGCGGATTTGGCTAGACCCTATACGCATGGCTGCGTTAGGCATCACGGCAAACGACATAAGTGGCGCGATAAACCGTGAAAATTATATCTCTACTGCCGGATCAACTGAAAGCGATCTAGTGTCTGCAACAGTCGATGCGAAAACAGATATGCAAAGTGTAGACGATTTTAAAATGCTCGTACTTCGTCAGAATGGTGAAGAACGCATATTGCTTGCAGATGTGGCAGACGTCAAACTAGGATCTGAAAATTCGCGAATGCACACCACCTCCAGCGGAAAACCATGTGTCTTTATGGCAATCACTCCTGCACCCAATGCTAATCCACTTGATGTATCAAGAAATGTGCATGAAGCACTGCCCGCAATCCGAGCCGCACTACCCGTCGATGTAGAATTATTTTTGGATTGGGATGGTAGTGTGAAAATTGATGAAGCACTGAAGGAAGTCACCAAAACACTCTTTGAAGCCGCCGCAATTGTTATCCTTGTTATTTTCTTGTTTCTCGGGTCACTTCGTGTAGTGCTAATACCATTAGTTGCTATTCCGCTATCATTAATTGGAGTTGTGTTCCTTGTTAGCGCGATGGGTTTTACTCTCAATCTATTGACGTTGCTAGCCATGGTTATCGCCATAGGCCTTGTGGTAGATGATGCTATTGTGGTGGTTGAGAATGTGCATCGACATATCGAACTTGGATCGAAACCAATAGACGCTGCCTTGCTCGGAGCAAGAGAAGTTGCGCTACCGGTAGTTTCCATGACCCTGACGCTAGCCGCTGTCTATGCACCCATAGCATTTATAGGCGGCCTTACCGGCACCTTGTTTAGTGAATTTGCTTTAACGCTTGCGGGAGCTGTTTTGATTTCAGGAATCGTGGCCTTAACCCTGAGTCCGATGATGTGTTCAAAAGTCTTAGAAGACCAGCAGCATCAAACCCAATTCGCCAACTGGCTGGACCATAATTTTTTGAAGTTAAATGAGGTTTATAAGAAATTTTTGTCCCACTGTCTGAACAACAAGGGTCCAATAGTTGTTTTCAGTTTCTTCATCTTTCTCAGCCTGCCTGCGCTCTTTTGGGTTGCAAGAGGAGAACTTGCACCCGAAGAAGATAATTCTGGATTTTTTATTGTAGGAACCGCTCCCCGCCACGCCAACTTAGACTATTGGGACAAATATTTATCTGAGGTAGTCGATATTTGGAAGAATATTCCAGAGGTGAGTTCCTCCTGGCAATGGGCGACTCCAAGTCAAAACTTTGGTGGCATCACTCTTCATCCCTGGTCAGATCGACAGCGGTCCCAGCAAGAAGTGATGGCAGAATTTCAAGAGAAGATTGGAGACGTAGCTGGACTTCAACTATTTGCCTTTGGGGAGCCGCCTTTACCAGGCACCGATCCTGGGCTTCCAGTAAATTTCGTTGTCTCCTCTACTCGACCATATGAAGAAGTGTATCGGGTGAGCGAGGAACTATTGGAGCGAGCTAGAAACTCCGGTCTTTTCATAATACCTAACCAAACTCTAAGTTTTGATCGCCCCGAAATATCTGTCGAACTTAATCGAAAACTGGCTGCGCGTCTTGGAATTACAATGGAAGAGATCGGAAATACCCTCGCGACCATGCTCGGCGAAAGCGAAATTAATAGATTCACACAAGGCGGGCGAAGTTATAAGGTAATTCCTCAAGCTGAACGCGGGTTCAGATTAACACCAGAACATCTCGAGCAGTACTATATAAGAACAAGAGAAGGTGAGCTGGTTCCTCTATCAAGCTTAATAGAACTATCCACAAAAGTTCAACCAAATGACCTGACTCAATATCAGCAATTTAATAGCTCCACCATTCAGGCAATAATGATGCCTCCTAATACCCTAGAAACGGGGCTTAATTTCCTAAATGAAAATTTGGAAGAAATCGCTCCTCCTGGATTTAGAGGTGGATACACAGGAGCATCTCGAAGGTTTATCCAAGAAAAGGCGTCTTTCCCTATTTTATTTTCACTATCTATTATTCTAATCTTTTTGGTTCTTGCAGCCCAATTTAATAGTTTCCGCGATCCTCTAGTAGTATTAGTCTCGGTACCTCTGTCAATCTTTGGTGCTGTGGTACCGATCGCACTAGGATTCGCTACTTTTAACATCTACACCCAAATCGGCCTGTTAACACTGATTGGATTAATTAGTAAACATGGCATCTTGATCGTAGAGTTCGCTAACAAACTGATTGAAAAAACCGGAGATGCAAGAGAAGCAATTCTTGAAGCATCTTCACTAAGGCTTCGGCCAATCTTGATGACCACATTTGCTACTGTACTTGGCGTATTACCCCTTATCTTAGGAAGTAGTGCCGGAGCCAATGCTCGCTTCAGTATAGGTCTAATGATAACCACCGGCATGCTGGTGGGAACACTCTTTACCCTGTTCGTCTTGCCGACCTTCTATATGTTATTTGTAAAACAAAGCTTCCGAAAAACGTCGAATAATTCAGAAACAAGCGTTAACACTACAAATAAGCTTGCGTTCTAATAATATTCTCGATTATTTTAGCTGTATGGCTATTAGCAATGAAGATAGAAATGTAAGTCCTGCAGATTTTAGACAGGCTATCAGCCTTGGCCAGCATAGAGGCAATACCTCCGGCTACTGTCCTGGTTACGTTCAATGCAATCTCGTCATTCTTCCTAATGAGGCTGCTATAGACTTTAAGCGTTTTTGTGATCTAAATCCCAAACCCTGCCCGCTCTTAGCAACTAGTTCAAGCTCCGGTGATTTTTGTTTACCTTTATTGGGGGATATTGATGTCAGAAGTGATCTGCCAAGTTATAGAATTTTCAAAAATGGCCTGCTCAAGGAAGAACTAACAGACATTAAATCCATCTGGTCTGAAGAGCTCGTAGCTTTCGCCATAGGCTGTTCTTTCTCGTTTGAAGAAGCTCTAATACTCGACGGTTTAGAGATTAGAAACGTATCAGCAGGGACTAATGTTCCAATGTATATAACCAACATAGACTGTAGACCTTCAGGATCCTTTTCAGGAAAGATGGTGGTTAGTATGCGACCCTTCAATGAATCCGATGCAGAAAGAGCGATTCAAATTAGTAAAAGATTTCCTTCGGTCCATGGAGCTCCTGTACATTCGGGAAGCCCCGAAGAAATAGGAATTACTTCTTTAGATCATCCTGATTTTGGTGATCCCGTTTCATTATTAGTTGATGAAATACCACTGTTTTGGGCATGTGGAGTCACGCCACAAGTTGCTCTACAAAACGCAAAACTACCATTTGCAATAACCCATACCCCTGGATGCATGCTCATGACAGATCTCAGAAATAGTGAGCTGGCTGTAGCATGAGCATCTAACAAAATGCTGCTTAACTGCGATCTCGGCGAAAGCTACGGGAGCTGGAAAATGGGGCTCGACCAAGAAGTAATGCCCTATATTGATCAAGCAAATATAGCTTGCGGTTTTCACGCCGGAGATCCTGTGACTATACACAACACACTTGCACTCGCTTCGAAACACAATGTGTCTATAACAGCGCATCCTTCATACCCCGACCTCGTTGGTTTTGGACGACGCTCTATGAAGCTTGATCCGATGGAGCTGCACACAACTATCCAGTACCAAATATCTGCCCTGGATGGGATGGCTTCCTGCCAAAATCTTTCGGTCAGTTGTGTCAAACCACATGGAGCCCTATATAACGACATGATGTCAGATGCCGGCATTAGAAAAACGGTAATGGAGGCTGTAGCAAGTTATTGCAAACCTCTGACTCTCGTCCTGTTGAGCACTTCTGATAACGAGCTACACAGAAGAGAAGCCGATCGAGAAAATCTTGAACTTATGTTTGAGGCTTTCGCTGATCGCGCGTATACAGATTCTGGCAAACTTGTTTCAAGAAAAGAGCCTAATGCCGTTCATTCACATTCAGGAATGCTCGATCAAGTTAGGCAGCTTTATGAAAATGGAACAGTAACAACAACGAATAAGGTTTTACCTCTTAGATGTGACACGCTATGCGTGCATGGTGACAATATGACAGCGGTAGAAGCCATTCGGGAAATTAGAGCTATAATTTCCAGGGAATAAAATAAAGTGCGAGTCATCAACGCCAGCGAAAATTCGCTAATCGTCTACCTAGGCGAGCAAGCTACTCCAGATGTTTCTGACAAAATCTACTATTTGGCGGATGAGTTAGAAAAAGTTTTGACAACCGACCTGATAGATCTAATCCCATCATATGCCTCCTTGCTAGTGATTTTTAATCCATTAACCACGGATCATTTTTCAGTTCGAAACACAATATTGAGTATGAATTGGGAGGCACAAAGTAATACAAAAAAGAGGCGTGAAACTATTATTTTGCCGGTCTACTATGACGAAGAAGTAGGAGATGATCTCAACAACTTAGCCGAAAAGAAACGATTAGCGGTAGACGAGGTTATAGAATTACATACTGGTATCAGTTATCTAGTATATGCAATTGGCTTCGCACCGGGATTTGCCTACCTCGGAGAAGTCGATGAAAAAATTGCTGCCCAACGACTCAGCACGCCTAGAATGAATGTGCCACGCGGGTCAGTAGCCATAGCTGATAGACAAACAGCTGTCTATCCAGCTCCCTCTCCTGGAGGTTGGAATCTTATAGGTCGATGCCCCGTTAAAATGTATGACCCAAGCACCCCGCCATACATGCCAATTGGGATCGGAGATACGGTTCGCTTTGAAGCTATAGATAGAAAGAAATTTCTTTCCTTGGGCGGTGAAATTTAATGGCCATTGAAATTAATGAAGCTGGTTTCCTGAGCCTTTTGCAGGATAGAGGTCGATTTGGTCATCATCGGATTGGACTGACCACGGGAGGAGCAATGGACCAAAATGCCTACAGAATATGCAATAAGCTTCTGGGCAATCCGGAAGGTGCGGCAGTTATCGAGGCCACTCTTGGTGGCCTTGTTGTTACCGCTACAGCCGATCACTTGATCTGCGTCACTGGAGCCCCGGTAGAGCTTAAAATCAATGATGAGACATTGCCGCTCTGGTCATGTCATCAACTTAAAAATGGGGATACCTTGTCTCTAAAAGCTGGAGACGTGGGCCTTCGTAGTTATCTCGGCGTGGCTAACGGCTTTGATACTGACTCGAACTTCGACAGCGTATCTACGGTTGTTAGAGAGAAGATTGGAGGAATTGGCGGTGAAAAGCTAGCTGCGGGTGACATTTTAAATTGCGGAGATGCTGAGTCCACCTTACAGATGAAGCTCCTAAGCGAGCAACATCCTATCTACAATAGTCACGTGTCATTGAGAGTTATCCCCGGATATCAGTATGACTATTTTTCTAGGATTGATGTAAAACGTTTTTTCTCAAATCGTTATAAGGTAAGCGATAGATCAGATCGCATGGGTTACCGATTGCTAGGTCCATCTATCCATAGTAAAAGCAAACAACTTCTTTCAGAAGGGATCAGTTTAGGCGCCATTCAAATTCCAGCAGATGGTCAACCTATAGTGCTACTTAATGACCGTCAAACTATTGGTGGCTATCCAAAGCTTGGATCTGTCTTATCCTTAGATATTTCACTTCTCGCGCAACTTAGACCGGGAAACACTGTCGAATTCAAACCAATTTCGATTGAGACGGCACATAATTTGATACACCTAAATGAATATTATATCAATGAACTAAAAATGGCGGAACTTATGTAATGGAGGATCTTACGCTTAGTAGACAAATAGAAGAAAAACTCGTGGAGCTAAATCCTCGCCATATGAAATCCATGAGTATGGTTTTAGAACCTGGATATTGTCTCAGAGCAGCCAATCTCCTGGGAGACGCCAAAGGGAACATTATTATAGGCACAGGCTTCCCCGTAGCAGGTACATTTGAGACTGATGGACCTGTTGGCGCGATGGTATTGTACCGCGCTTTAGAAGAGATGGGGTGTACCCCTTGGATTGCCGGCGAACCAATCCTTAAAACTGCCTTAGAGCAAGATTATCGAACTATTGAATTGACTATTGACGATGCGCAAAATGCTGAAGCTTCCGCAAATGAGATCCTTGCTAAATTAAAACCCAGCCTTGTGCTATCAATTGAACGTCCCGGCAGGACTAAAGACGGAAACTATTACAATATGCGTAGTGAAAAAATCAATAGCGAGGTAGCTGTTTTTGATCCATTTATCGAGCTTAGCAAGTGTCCTACTATTGGTATTGGTGATGGAGGAAACGAAATAGGGATGGGTAACCTTTATTCATCACTTAAGGATCTACAAATCAAAGCATCAATAACTAAATGCGATGAACTTGTTGTTTCCGATGTGAGCAATTGGGCGGCATACGGCATTTTAGCTATATTAAATCTTAGGCTCGAGCTAGATGTAGTGAAAGAAATATCGCACCGTGAACAAATCGATTATTTAGTTGGCAAAGGAGCTTGTGATGGAGTCAGCAGAAAGCGTATAGCGACTGAAGATGGATTTGATCCAGATGTAGGCTCTCAACTAATTTCTGAAATGAATTTGCTAGTTCAGCAACACAAAAATAGGAAGTTAGTATAAACTTGAATCATGAATATCGTTTATCTAAATGGTAAATTTCTCCCTATTGACCAGGCTTCCATATCACCAATGGACCGGGGTTTTCTTTTCGGAGATGGCATCTATGAAGTAATACCCTCGTATGGAGGACGTTTGGTAGGATTTGATCTCCATATAAATCGTATGAAAGCAGGTTTAACCGAACTTGAGATAGACATCTCTTTAACGGCTAAAGGATGGCTTGAAATAATTAATAAACTGCTTGAGCAGAATGACACAGATAATTTGGGTATTTATCTTCATGTCACAAGAGGTGCAGACACAAGAAGATATCATGCATACCCTGAAGGAATAACTCCTACTATTTTCGCTTACACCTTTAAGATTCCGCCCGCACCAACCGCTAATAAAATGTTAGCTCCAAAGTTTAGTTGCGCTACAGAAGAAGACAAGCGATGGAAACGATGCAATATAAAATCTACTTCTTTGCTGGGTAATGTCATGCATTTTCAGTGGGGACACGAAAAAAATGAAGATGAAGTAATTCTCTATAATAGTGACAAAGAGATAACTGAAGCCGCCGCGTGTAATATTTTCATAGTAAAAGACAACGTCATAAAAACGCCGCTACTAGACAGTCAAAAATTGCCCGGGATCACTCGAATGCTACTCTTGGATATTGTCCGCCAACATAGCGACTATCAAGTTGAAGAAGGCACCGTGAAGTTGGATGAAATTTATTCCGCCGATGAAGTATGGCTTACTAGCTCCACAAAAGAAATTGCGCCAGTTATAAAAGTTGACGGAAAAAATATTGGCGATGGAAAAATTGGTGACATTTGGCTAGCTGTTCAAACGCTATTTTGCGAGCACCGATTTGATTACTAATGCTTAGACCAACTGCCGCAAAAATAAAACTTTCCTCTCTTCGGCATAATGTGTCTTTCGCTAAATCCATTGCCCCAGCGACTAAATTAATGGCAGTAATAAAAGCGGACGCTTATGGTCATGGAGCTATCTCTGTGGCTGAAGCCCTCGAAGATGACGTCGAAGCTTTTGCAGTTGCATCACTTGATGAAGCTATGGAACTAAGAGGTCAAAAAATATCAACCCCTATATTAATACTGGAAGGTGTTTTTTCTCCGGAGGATATAAAAACATGTTCATTAAATGATATAACAATCGCGGTGCACAGCTCTACTCAGATCGATTGGCTCGAACAAGCTCGAATCGAAAATAAGATAAATTGTTGGTTAAAAATTGATACGGGTATGCGTCGCTTAGGAATCGAATCAAAAACTGTATCTATATCTTTAGAACGCCTTCAAAGTTGCTCTCATGTTGCAAAGGATATTGTGCTTTTTACTCATCTCGCATGCGCCGACGATTTGAACAACAATTACACATCTACTCAACTACAAAAATTTAACCAGATCACAAGCAATTTTCTCTTACCTCGGAGCACCGCAAATTCAGCAGGAATCCTCGGATGGCCTTCCTCTCATCTAGATTGGATTCGACCAGGATATATGCTTTATGGGAATTCTCCCTTTTCAGCAAATGATGAACAATACTCTGCGCTTAAACCAGTCATGACTCTAACTTCCGAAGTTATTGCCACCAGAGAAGTTCCAAAAGGGAGTTCTGTCGGATATGGATCGAGTTGGATCGCAAGAGAAAATAGCAAGATCGCAACAGTGTGTGTTGGATATGGTGACGGATACCCAAGACAAGCGCCGAGCGGAACTCCAGTTTTGATAAATGGCCACCGAGCACCCCTAGCAGGCCGAGTATCTATGGACATGATCACCGTCGATATTTCAAATATTTCTGCTAACATCGGGGATGAGGTGGTTTTATGGGGAGATGGATTACCCCTCAATGAGATAGCAAGTACAGCTAATACAATTGGATACGAATTAACAGCGAGAATGCCAAAACGTGTCCCACGAATTGTTATTGATGACTAGTAACGCAGCTTAGCTTCCAGATTTTTAGGGTCAGGAGTTTGTTAATGGATAAGCTTATCGCTTGGCAAGATTTCGAGAAAATAGAATTTGCACTTGGCACTATATTATCGGCCAATACGTTCCCCGAAGCACGCAAACCCGCATATATTTTAACCATTGATTTCGGCGAAGAAATTGGGCTAAAGAAGTCGAGCGCTCAAATCACTGACCTATACACTCCTAATGACTTAGTGGGAAAGCAAATTCTTGCCGTCATAAACTTTCCACCTAAACAAATCGGACCAGTCATTTCAGAATGTTTAGTGACTGGTTTTTATGGAAAAAATAGTGCGGTTGTGCTTGCAACTACAGACAAACCATTGCCAAACGGATCAAGACTCGGATGATAGATTGACAAAGCAATCCAATGCCTACTAAACCTCGTAAACTACTCCAACGCAGGGCTAATGGAATCTAATGGAATACTTTTATAAAAATTTCATTAAAAATCAAGACCAGCAACTCATCTGGCTATCAAAGCATGCTTTTGTGCATATAGTTTTGATTTTCATAGGTTTTTTAGCTTTTACTGTTATTAGTAAATTCTTGTTTCTCCATATACCTCACGGTAAAGATATTTGTGCCCACTCCACCGCAATTTTTCTAGGCGTAGTAACCTCCGCTATTTTTCATGAATGGTCTCATTTAATTGGGGCAAAAATCGGACGTTCCACATATACTATTCCAAGAAAAAGTGGGGTTTTTATTTTTGAATGGAATTTCGCTAAAAACAGTGTCGGTAAATTCTATATCATGAGTGTCAGCGGCAGTATAGGGGGGTTACTATCTATCTTTGTATTAAGTAAAGCTTTGCCAGATACTGGCATCGCTTATAATAATACTGTTTTGGTTGCAGCATTTTCAGCGTTTGTCTTTGGTGCAGCAATCGAATGGCCAGTTTTGTACCGAACACTGAGCAGTAAAGATCCATATGCTGAGTTAGAAAAAACCACTCCAAAAGTGCTTGCATATAGCTTCTTAATAGCCATTTTGTTTGGCACTTTAGCGACTTCAATCCTTGCGGCCACTTTCAACTAACAACCTTTTCTTGACCTAAAAAAACTTGGGCATTTAATCTGTTAAATTACCTTTTCTTATGAAGGCACGTGTGGAATTGGAGGAACTAATAAAAATATCTAAAGGTACTTCACACTTAATTGCTATTGATATTGGCAGCAATTCTTTTCATATGCTGATCACAAAGATAGATCACGGTGAACTTCGCCCAATAGATGCTCTTTCTGAGAAGATTCAGCTAGGCGCTGGCCTTCATGATGGAAAATTATCTGAGGCATCAATAAAGAAAGGTCTTGCTTGCCTTTCTAGATTCAGAGAAATGCTATCAGGACTGAGCAATGTAAATGTTCGAGCAGTGGGAACCAATGCTCTACGCAAAGCAAAAAACAGAAAAGACTTTATAGAACCTGCTCAAGAAATTTTAGGCGTTCCAATAGAAGTGATTTACGGACGAGAAGAAGCCAGACTAGTATATCTCGGAGCAGCGCATTCCTTGGCCGATGATTCAAGTTCGAGATTAGTTATTGACATCGGAGGAGGAAGCACCGAATTCATCATAGGCCAAAAATTTGAACCACTGATTCTCGATAGCCTCCAAATAGGCTGCGTGTCATTCGCAGAAAAATATTTTCCTAAAGGAAAAATTACTAAGAAAGCTTTTCAAGCCGCCTATGATGCCGCCGCATTAGAAATTTCACATATTTCTAGCAAATTCCTAGCTACAGGGTGGGGAGATTGTGTTGGGTCATCTGGAACACTTCAATCTATAGAAACAATTGCCATCACAAATGGTTGGACAAAGACTGGAATCAATCTTGGAACTCTGCACAAACTTAAAGAACATATTTTTACGTTTAGTGATTTTGATAAGGTCACGATTGAGGGATTGAATGAAAGTCGACGAAACGTAATTGTCACCGGCACGGCTATTTCCCTTGCCATATTTTCTAAAATGAATATAACCTCAATGAAAATCTCAAAAGGCGCTCTTAGAGAGGGCGTCGTATATGACCTGCTGGGCAGATTGAGCCATGAAGATGTGAGAGAGAGAACCATAAAAGGTCTGATGCAACGATATGGAGTAGATCAGGCTGAGGCTCTTTCTGTAGCAGACCGTACTCAACGATTTTTTCATTCAGTAAAAAAGACATGGGAACTGAGTTCTCATGATAAGGACATCCTATATTGGGCATCACTCACTCATGAGATCGGTATGCTTATTTCACATAAGCATTACAATAGACACTCATCTTACCT
>JAQWLX010000055.1 GCA_029247075.1 Halieaceae bacterium
CCAAATTGATTTGGCAATCCTGCATTTGGATGAACGCTGACATAACAATCAGCAATTTGAGAGAGATTTTGCAAAAATGGTCTAAGCTCAGATGCTCCTAAAGCACAGTTCAACCCAATCGATATAGGTTTGGCATGTCGAACAGAATGACAAAATGCGGTAGTCGGTTGGCCTGATAACGTTCTGCCCGATGCGTCTGTAATAGTTCCTGAAATCATAATTGGGATATCAATATTTCGCTCTTCAGAGACTAAATCTATGGCAAACAGAGCCGCTTTTGAATTAAGCGTATCGAAGATTGTTTCAACGATTATTAAATCGGCTCCGCCATCCAATAAAGCTGAAGTAGCTACTTTGAATGTTGCAACTAATTGATCAAAATTAATATTTCTAAAAGAAGGATCTTCAACATCTGGGCTTAAAGAGCATGTTCTATTTGTCGGCCCCAAAACTCCTGCAACAAAACCTTCCCTAGAATTCTTTTCTTTAAACTTATTAACACTTTTACGAGCAATTTCTGCAGCAGAAAAATTAAGTTCATGTACAAGGCTTTCCATTTCATAGTCAGCCATTGAAGGACCATTTGAGTTAAATGTGTTTGTTTCAATGATGTGCGCCCCGGCTTCCAAAAATTCTTTATGGATACCTTCTATAATTTCTGGCTGAGTAATGCTTAATAGATCATTGTTCCCTTTTAGATCTATAGACCAATTAGCAAATCGGTCACCTCTAAAGTCTTTTTCTTGCAAATTATATGCTTGAATCGAAGTTCCCATTGCCCCATCTAGGAGGACTATCTTGGAATCTAATAGTTTGGTTAATTGGTTTCTTATTGAAGGTTTAACGTTGTTCGTCATTTATATATAACTAAGCAATATAAAAACACTAGACATTAACTAAATAAGCTAATGCTTTATGTTTTAAGTTGAATCCTGGGAGTAGCAGTCAATCTCATAAAGCTTCTTCCTGTATGGGTTTCAGGCCGATTTGGGGGTACTTTTCCTGTAAAAAGGTCTAAAATTGAGGAGATATCCCCCGATTTGGTAGGATGTTATCGGATAGTATAATACATCAGATATAAAAAACCCATGCGACCTTTGGTTGCTAAACGAAACACTTGATTAATACCTTGCTAATTTCCGGCTACTCCTCGAAACTCCTCTTCGTATTCTTTTTAGCCAGCTTTGCTGCTTTTTTTTCTTTCTGGGACTTTGCTGGTTTTTTCTTGGCATCGCGTTTATTTTTGTGTTCTTTACTCATGTTATTCACCCATAGTAAAGAGTGGTTTATCAGGGCCGATAGACCCTTCTAAGATGTTGAAAATATCTGACTGAAACTGTTTGTGACACGGTTATGTGTAATGCTCAGGACTCGTCAAAATTTACGCTTTATTTTATGCAACAGATTTCTCAATATAATTACTTATATGAGATTGAGCGATAGTCTTTTGTTTAATTCTAGTGGATGAGGTTCGAGAGTTATAGAGTACTTGAATAATTTCTTTCCCTTCGCTTGTCAAATAGGATTCCACATCAATATTGTGACGTTTATTGCCCCAATCTTCCCCTACCACGAATATGTCTACATTTAACTCCTTACATCCAGAAACATATTCAAGTTCATGGTAAGGGCGCACGATATCAACACACCGCATAGCTTTTAGCATATCCACTCGTTGATCGAGCGGAATGACTGGCACATTAGGTTTGTAAGAACTTACCACCCGGTCTGAGGCAACACCAACTGCTACGACATCAGCTATTGTCCTGCAATACTGCAACAAAGCAAGGTGTCCTACATGTAATAAATCAAATGTGCCGACTGTATATACAATCATTATGTTATTTAACCCCAAGATAAACTGTCTTTTGCTACTCTTTTTTTATTGTCTAAAAAGTTTCCATCCATAAATACCTGTAATGCAAAGGGTATAAATCGCAAGAATATAAACATTGAACGGGTTTCCAGAAAGCTTGGGTGTCTTTATCTGGGACACATTAAGGATGGCAAGCCCCACGCCACTGAAATAAAGAATGACTGCAAAAAGCCCTTGGCTTAAAACACTTTCAAACAGAAAGACAAAAACCAGAATAATATTGTTGTTATCGAGAGCTAAGCCTGTGTATTTGGATTCGTTCGTAAGGCCGAAAGTACTGAAATAACTCAATCGAATCGCACTTGCACTCAGCATCAAAAAAGCTCCCACCAGAAAAGATGGATTCAAATGTCCATAGCTTAGCAAGAGCACTGCCGGAGCGACGCCATAGCTTACAATGTCTATTAATAAGTCAAGTTGTGCACCAAAAATTCGGTGGTGCCCTGTGCGTCCTTTCATTCTTCGTGCAACAAGTCCGTCGGCCCAGTCGAAAGCAACGGCCCAGATCATGCCAATCATGGCTGCGTAATAAACTCCAATAAGACTGAAGTAGATGGATAAAATCGCGCAGGCTAATCCCGCAAGGGAACATAAGTTGGGAAAATCTTTTACAAAAGACAGAATGGTTGGTTGTAGATCTCGAAAGTCAGCGTTGTCGATATCCATAGCAATCCCAGAATTGACAGTTAGTATTCTTTTTTGATACTAACTAGATGCAGAATTTTCCCGACACGGTACTAGAATCAGCAGGTGCCAAAAGAGCAACAAAAAGTATAAAAGTTACTGTATGAAAAAAATCATACATTTTCGAGAGCTGCGAAAATTACAGTTAGGCTGCGACGAAAACGTACTGTTAATGATGGGGCGTCAACCTAAGAAGAACAAGTAAAATAAACAGCAGGGGATTGTATCATGTAAGAAATTAAAAAGAGACTTTTTAATTAAGCAGTCTTTTTGGGGTTGTGTTGTATGATGCAAAGAATCTATTTTCTAGTTCAAGGTATGCCTCGTCAGACATTATTTCGGTGCACCTAAAGATTTTAATAGGCCACATCTAAACTGGAACAATCAATCTGGAGTAGTAAACTCTACACTAAAACCGCACATCAATCCACACAGCTTTAGCACCTGATGGTGTGTGTTGCATTGGTTTTCTAGGGTTGGGTTTTGGTTCATTCGACTCGTTGGAATATAATGTTCTAGTTAGTAACACAATTGTTTTTTTGACGAGCCAATAGGTGATTAATAAACCAGATGACATTTCTACTTTAGAAAAAGGGAATGATTCAAATGACTCAAACTGATAGCAAGCAATACAAAAAATTATTTGAGACTGTCTGTGAAGCACCCATCAATGCTCCGAAAGAAGTATTTAATCTTCATGAATGGGTTTTTAATCTGTCTGATAAAGATTATCAAACAACTGCGCGAGGACATATTGCTGCTGGATCGAGTATTCACGTTGATGGCACTCAGACATCTATAAATGTAGAGAGCGTTGGTGGCAACCTGCTAGTCCAGCATTATGTTGCAGAAACCGCAGAACCTGATTATGTGAAGATGGTATCTTTTTCTGATCTTTGGCTGATGAAATTGATCCATGTTGTCGTAAGAGTCACTTGGGAAATGCGACTCATTTCAGTCTCTGACGATAAGTGTAAATTTCAGAATACAGTCCTAGTAGAGCATCCTAGCTTTATTATGCAAATAATGTCTGCTCTGGCATTGGGAGCCTTCTTCGTACGAAAGCATAATGAAGAAGAAACTCCTTTGTTTGCTAAAAATCTATTCGAAAGAACTTTTCCAAATAAAGGATAATTAGGAAAAAGTAGAAGATCTTTTAATCTTTGCACCTAAATAATTCCCAAACGATGAAGAAGTAGACCTATCAATCTGCAAACAATAGGCACTAAATCCACATAGGTTTTCTTAAGAATCCCCGTGTTCAGGGCATCAAGGTGTTAATTAGGTTCCGGTAGTAGTCGGCCTGTGGCGACCATTGAAGTTTTAAAGAATACTTAAAGAACATTTAAATTAGTATTAGATGTATTCCTCTAGCCATTCATTATGATTATTTACTCTAGCTTTATTTTCTTTAGTCTCTTTTCAACCAAAATTATTGCTGCTCTTCTGGCAGTTCTAAGATCACTGGTTTTTAAAGAGCGTACCACTTCATTTTTGCCTAGGATAGCTCTTAGATTCCGGGGTATCCAACGTCTAAAATAGTAGACGTTATTGCGGTTAAGTAGGTAAGTTTGAGTCTTCATACTGTTACATCACCTGTAGCAAATCGTGAGTTTTGCTAATGCGTGATGAAACCCTAGAACCACAAAACGTTGCTATTGCTTAGTTTCAGCAACGTCCTATCAAATATGGTGGAGGCGGCGGGAGTTGAACCCGCGTCCGCCAGCACGCTGCCTTTGGCTCTACATGCTTAGACCCCGTTTATTAATTTAGCTGCTTTCAGCCCAGCGGGCAGGACGATAGCAGCGAGCCTTTATTTTTTTTTAACGGTTAAGCCCAAGACATGCCTAACTGCGATCCAGTTCTATATGACAGTCACAAGCGCGGGGCTGGAACCTTGCTATAGACCGCTAACGGGGTTTAAGCCGCTAGAGCGTAGTTGTCGTCGTTGGCAACTATTAAGTTACAGCTTTGGATTTACGTGATTGGCTGTCATCACGGCATGCACCGCAGGGTTTGTTACCGTCGTCGAATCCGTATCGCCCCCATTGAGCTTGGCATTATAACTCAATCATCATCTCACTGAGATAAATAATTTCGTCTGTAAGGAAAGTGCTATAATTGCGCGTGATTCGATGTGTAAAAAAATCCATTCCTTCATCTACTTTTGAGTTATTAATTTATTTTTAAGATTTATGTTTGAATTTTTACCAGCTACTTCTTTAAGTGTTTTGATGGCATTGTGGGTTATTATTCTTCTTGCCTCTGTTCTTAGGGCTTTTACTGGTTTTGGCTTTGCGTTATGCGCTGTGCCAGGTTTTTCGTTGTTTTTGCCGGCTACCGATTCAGCAGTACTCTCTGTAATGCTGACTCTTGGGATAAGCATCCTAACAATGCGAAATTACGTCAGAGAGTATCCTCCTAAATCGATGTCTCTTATTCTCCTTATGGCATTGCTGGGTACGGTTGTTGGTAACCAGGTGCTATTGCAAATAGATCAAAATCTGTTTCGTATTTTAGTTGGAACGATAGTTATTTTTGCAGGTTTATTTTTGTCCCTATATAGACCGAAAACGCAGATAAAATCGAGGTTTTTAGAAGCTAACGGAGGTCTTTTCGCAGGTTTAATGAATGGTGCGTTTGCTATTCCAGGACCTCCTATAATTATTTACGCCATGTTTGCAGAACCCGAACCAAATCGAAGTCGAGCAATGCTAATGCAGTTCTTTGCTGTCGCAGCAGTATTAGGTTTTTTGTCATTTTCGTTCTCAGGCATGCTTCATCGGGAACTGACAAGTGTTTTCTTTCTTTGTATGCCAGTGATGATCATGGGTAACTACATAGGAAGTACTTTTTTTGAAAAATATGGTGATAGATCATATAGAGTGGTTGCTATATCCTCCTCAATTTTTATAGGGGCTGTCACAATAGCTAGCGTCTTGATATTGGATATTCAATAGATTTTATTTCTTGGTATTTTCTCTGAGTATTCGTTGTTTCTGCCTATCCCAATCGCGATCGCGCTCAACATTTCGTTTGTCGTGAGTTTGTTTTCCTCTTGCCAGGGCAATCCGAGCTTTCACAAGATGTCCTTTCCAATGCAGTTGTGTGCAAACGCAGGTTTGGCCTTTCTGAGCTGTGGCAGAAATGAGCTTAGCTAATTCTTTTTTATGAAGTAAAAGTTTTCTTGTTCGGATAGGATCGGTCGCTAAATGACTAGATGCGGTTTCTAGTGGCACAATCTGGGCGCCCAATAACCAAGCTTCCCCATTCTTTAGCAGCACATAAGAATCTGGAAGTTGTGCCTTTCCAGAGCGTAGACTTTTCACTTCCCAGCCTTCAAGTGCCAGACCAGCCTCAAAGGTTTCGATAAGATGGTAATCAAAGCGAGCTCTTTTGTTGGCTGCAATCACATTGCTAGGTTTCTTTTTTGCCATAGCCCATATTATATGATGGCATTATGTATTGGTAACTGGAATATTGATTGAAGCATATATACTTTACAAATAAAGCAGTGCAGCATTAGTGAATGACTGAAATACATCGAAGTGCGATGCTTCCTTATCCAGCTGAATCAATGTTTGATTTGGTGAATGATATTAAAGCCTATCCAGAATTCATGGACGGTTGTGTCGGAGTTGAAATTCTTCAAGAAGAAGACAATACAATAGATGCTCGCTTATATCTTAAAAAAGGTTTATTGAAGCAGCAAATCCGAACACGCAATATCAATACTTATGGTCGAACTATTGATCTGGAACTGCTTGAAGGACCATTGACTAAATTTAAAGGCCGTTGGGAATTCGTCGCACTTGGTCCACAATCATGTAAGGTCAGTTTAACGATAAGCTTTTCAATAAAGGTTTCTGTAGCCAATATGGGATTGTCTAAATCATTGAGCATAGTCAGCAATTCGCTGGTAGATGCAATTGCTGATCGAGCTAGAAAACTCTATGGATAAGGTGTAAATACATTTTTTAGGAGTTATTCTTTAGCAGCTGGCGGGTCTTCTTGAATTTGATCATCTGCTGAGGAAGAGTCTTCCGACAACCATGATGGCAACAAATCCCCCTCAACATTGGATAAGTTATCTCCATCAAAATAAATGGTTACTAATGATTGCTTGAGGGTCTCATTTCCTATCCGAAGCAAGTACCTATAATCCCACCTATTCTGATTTAGAGAATCCCTTACCAATGGTGTGCCAAGAATAAATTTCACTTGGCGTTGCGTCATGCCAGGTTCCAGCTGATCAATCATTTCCTGAGTTAATATGTTTCCCTGTTCAATATTTATTCGATAGGCGCCGGGAAATCGGCTCAAGCTACATCCCGAGAGTATTAAAAATATTAAAGTATAATTAAAAGTTCGGCTCACGTTATTGTAATCTTCCACTTCCTCCAACAAAATGGCATGATACATGTCTCACGGCGCGTAGAGAACCTTCTTTTAATGGTAGGCCAAAATAAAGAACTTCGAAAAGCGGGACTAAAGGTAACTCTCCCTAGGCTGAAGATATTAGAAATCTTAGAGTCAGATGAGAGTGCTCAGCATTTGAGTGCAGATGATGTTTATCGTGAGCTTTTAACTGCTGGTGAAGATGTTGGTTTAGCAACTGTTTATCGAGTCTTGACTCAATTCGAAAGCGCTGGACTGGTCATCAGGCATAATTTTGAGTCTGGACATTCCGTTTTTGAATTATCCAGAGGCGAGCACCATGATCACATGGTTTGTGTTGATGATGGCGAAGTTGTGGAATTCACTGACCCGGTTATAGAAGAAAGGCAGTGCAAGATTGCTGATGAGGCTGGGTTTGAGATAATTGATCATTCGCTGACGCTATATGTCCGCAGAAAAAAAGACTAGTTTTGACCTAGTTCTATCATTTCCTTCGCATTAGCGACGGCGCTTTCAGTAACTTTGGCTCCAGCGAGCATTCGCGCTATTTCCTCTATCTTTTCTGATTCACCAAGCTTGGTCATGGTAGCTTTAACTGAACCATTGTCTTCTAACTTTGAGGCAAATAAATGCGAATTTCCGAACGCGGCAACTTGTGGGAGGTGAGTAACACACAAAATCTGACAGCTCCTGGAGAGTTGCTTTAATAGGTTGCCTACTGTCTCAGCAACTGCACCGCCAATTCCAGAATCTATCTCATCAAATATAATGCTAGGAATTGCTGCAGTATTTGCGCTGGCCACTTGAATTGCTAAGCTGATCCGAGATAATTCTCCACCAGAAGCAATTTTACCTAAAGGTTGTTCAGAGCTTCCTGGATTCGTAGAGACTAATAGTTCTACATCCTCAAGTCCTTTTGGGTGAGGATCGGGAGATCTTCTTTTATTTAACGCGACTACTAGTTTACACAGATGCATACCAAGAGAGCTAAGAAGCGCATGTGTTTTGGTCTCAAGGTCTGTGGCTGCAGAATGACGCTTTTTTGAAAGTCTTGTCGCGAGTTCCTTATATTCTGATTCGAGAGCCTTTAACTGTTCGTCTAGTAAAGGTAGTTTTCCTCTGCCTTCTTCAAGCTCGTTAAGTTGGGATTTGATCTGTGCGTGGAAAGTACTTATTTCTTCAGGAAAAATACGATGCTTCCTTGCAATTTCATATATTTTTTCCAGCCGAGTTTCTATCTCTACCTGTTTTGAAGGGTTTACTTCAACTTCTTCAATGTATGACTTAATGTCCAGAATTGCTTCGTTGAGTGAAATTCTCGCGCTATCAATTAGTTCTCTCGCATTATCAAGATTTGATTGGTCATAGATCTTTGAGCCCATCAGAGACAGCGCCTTAGTTGCAGTATTTTCACTTTTTTCGATCAGGGAGATGGATTCGTGTCCCGATTCTAATATTTGAACTGCATTTGCGAATCGCTTTGCATCTGCTTCCAAGAGTTTTAACTCACCTTCGGCTAACTGGAGTAAATCAAGTTCATTTACTTGATATGTTAGCAGTTGGATACTAGACGCCAGTTCATCGTCAGCACCCACTAGTATATCTCTTTCTTTTTTTAGTCGAAGCCAGTCAGATGCTGTCTCTTCTACTTTGCGTGCGAGTTCATTATTTTCGCTGAAGTTATCTAAAAGACCACGCTGTACTTCCTTTCTTAAAAGAGATTGATGGGCATGCTGGCTATGGACGTCAATTAGTAAAGAACCGAGTTCGCTGCAGTCCTTCAGAGTGCTTGGACTGCCATTAATATATGCTCTGGAGCGACCTTCACGTGTTATTACCCTTCTAAGCATGCAGTCGGTGCCAGAGCCAAGATCTCGATTCTCTAGCCATCTTTTTGCTTCGAGAATCTCTTTTACAGAGAATGTGGCATTAATTTCTGCTTTTTCACAATTAGGTCTTACCGCCGAGGCATCTGCGCGATCACCCAAGCATAGTCCTAGTGCATCTAAGGCTATTGATTTACCGGCACCGGTTTCACCGGTGATAACTGTAAGCCCTCTTGATATATCGATTTCGAGTTTATCGACGATGGTGTAGTTGCTAATAACTAGGTCTGTCAACATTGTGATCACTTATTTCCTAAAGGGCATGTGAACATTGTTTAGTGAATAAAATAGCGTCTAAAGCATAGACCGGCTTTTCTATCTTCTGACACTATGGTAAAACATAGTCGAGAACAATGGTTAAAATTATGTCGAATGTAGATATTCCAGACAGGTCACTGGTATTACTTAAGACGCTTGTTGAACGTTTCATTAGCGAAGGTACCCCTGTAGGGTCGGCTAAGCTCCGAGAGGTGTCGGGGCTTTCCTTAAGCCCGGCAACAATACGGAATGTAATGTCAGATCTTGAAGAGCGAGGGTATTTACATTCTCCCCATACCTCAGCAGGTCGAATTCCTACTTCGCTTGGCTATCGGCTTTTTGTTGATAGCTTGTTAAAGATCCGTCCGTTAGATGAGGAGGCGGTTAGCAGTATTCGTTCAGAGTTAAATCCTGACAAAACTGCTGCCGAGTTGGTTCAATCTGCCTCGGCCGCTTTGGCTACTATTACCTCTCAGGCGGGAGTGGTTACGGTGCCTCGGCGAGAAACCAATCAGCTTAGACAGATAGAATTCTTGCCTCTTTCAGACTCCAGGGTGCTCGTAATCTTGGTGATAAACGAGAAAGAAGTGCAAAATCGTATTATTCATACTCAGCGCACTTATACCGAAGATGAGCTTAGGACGGCTGCCGAGATGGTAAATCATAGATACTCCGGTTCCCTTTTATCTGAAGTAAAGTCCCGCATTCTCTCCGAAATGGAAGAAACTAAAAATTATATTGATGACTATCTATCATCTGCTTTGGAGCTAGCCAGTCAGGCGCTTAATCAGGAGACCGCTTCTGATGATGATTATATTGTTGCCGGAGAAGCTCAGCTAATGGGCAATGCTAGTATCGAAGAAATGGCTAATTTAAGAGAGTTGTTTGATTCTTTTGGAAAAAAAAGAGATCTTTTGCATTTACTAGAAAGATGTTCTCAAGCAGAGGGCGTCCAGATTTTTATTGGAGAAGAGGCGGGATACGATGTTTTCGGTGATTATAGCGTCGTCACCGCTCCTTATAGTGACGGGGTTCATACAGTCGGTGTGTTGGGTGTGATTGGACCAACGAGGATGGCCTACGAGCGAGTAATTCCTATTGTAGATGTGACAGCTAGGATGCTAAGTACAGCACTTTCAATTTAAAGCCACAGAGACGAAATATTTTTCGTTTTATACTTGATTTCCCTCTTTCTTGCCCTTATTGACTGTCTCAGGAAAGTTTTTCTTTCAATGGTGATTAATTTAGGTCGCCACTAATCGTTTGAGAGTGATGCTGGTGAAAAATAAAGAAGAAGTAAGCGAAGAAGAAAAGAGCGCAGAGGAGCCAAAATCTGAATCAGTAGATGATGATTCTATAAAGGATGACCCTCTAAAGGAGGATCCTCCAAATGAAATTGTAGATTCAGAAGAAAGTTCCGAAAAATCTGAAGAAGAAATTGCGGTTGATTCTCTTTCTGAGTTAGAGGTGCAGCTCGAAGAAATGAGAGATCAGGTTCTGCGTCATCAGGCTGAGGTGCAGAATGTGAAGCGGCGAGCCGAGCAAGACGTTGAAAAGGCCCGTAAGTATGCATTAGAAAGATTCTGCAATGAACTGCTTCCAATAGTTGATAGTTTAGAAATGGCTATCCTGTCGGCATCTCCAGATCAGGAAGAGTCTGAATCGATTTTGAAAGGGATTAAGTTGACGTTAAAAATGTTTGTTGACACGTTAGCTAAGTTTAATCTTGAGCAAATTGATCCAGAGGGAGAGCCATTTGATCCAAAATTACATCAAGCTGTGAGTATGGTTGAAAATAACGAGGTAGAGCCGAATACAGTGCTATCTGTGATGCAGCGCGGTTATGTTTTAAGTGGGCGTTTAATTCGCCCTGCGATGGTTGTGGTGAGTAAGGCTTCAGAATAGTTAAAAAGCTTATTATCTAATTTTAGGCTCTTAGCCTTGAAAGTTATTTAATAGACCTTATATATGCTAATTAGAATATAAAATGCACTGTCTTAACTAGAAGACGGTTACAGGAGAATTAACAAATGGCCAAAATTATTGGAATTGATCTCGGTACCACTAATTCATGCGTATCAGTTTTGGATGGTGATAGTCCTCGAGTGATAGAGAATTCAGAGGGAGATCGCACTACCCCTTCAGTAGTCGCGTATAGCGATGAAGGAGAAATTCTCGTCGGTCAAAGTGCTAAGCGGCAGGCTGTTACAAACCCAACCAATACTCTATTTGCAGTTAAGCGATTGATAGGAAGAAAGTTTAAGGATGACGTGGTTCAGAAAGATATTTCTATGGTTCCTTACGGTATTGTTGAGGCAGACAATGGTGATGCCTGGGTTCAAGCCAAAGGTGAAAAGATGGCGCCGCCACAAGTTGCGGCAGAAGTTCTGAGAAAGATGAAAAAAACTGCTGAGGAATTTCTTGGAGAGACTGTTTCAGAGGCTGTTATAACTGTTCCAGCCTACTTTAACGATAGTCAGCGACAGGCTACAAAAGATGCAGGGAAAATAGCTGGACTTGAAGTCAAGAGAATAATTAATGAGCCTACAGCAGCTGCGCTTGCCTATGGCATGGATAAAGCCAAGGGAGATCACACTGTTGCGGTCTATGATCTAGGTGGAGGCACCTTCGATATATCCGTTATAGAAATTGCGGAAGTAGATGGTGAACATCAATTTGAAGTGCTCTCTACAAATGGAGACACTTTTTTAGGTGGAGAGGATTTTGATCTTAGGTTGATAGAATATTTGGCAGAAGAGTTTAAAAAGGAGAGCGGTATTGATTTGCACAGCGATCCTCTTGCTCTACAAAGACTGAAGGACGCCGCCGAAAAAGCTAAGATAGAACTATCAAGCGCCCAGCAAACTGAAGTTAATCTTCCTTATATAACAGCTGATGCGACAGGCCCAAAACATTTGGTAGTTAAGTTATCTAGAGCTAAGCTAGAATCTTTAGTAGAGGATTTGGTCAAAAGATCTATTGAACCGGTGAAGACTGCGTTAAAAGATGCAAGCCTTAGTCCGAGTGATATTGATGATGTGATTCTGGTGGGTGGCCAGACACGGATGCCTTTAGTGCAGAGTGCAGTGGCTAACTATTTTGGTAAAGAGTCACGAAAAGATGTGAATCCTGATGAGGCGGTTGCAATGGGGGCTTCGATCCAAGGAGCTGTTTTATCTGGAGATGTTAAAGACGTTCTCTTACTAGATGTAACGCCACTCACCTTGGGGATTGAAACCATGGGTGGTGTAGCAACTCCATTAATCGAGAAAAACACTACTATTCCCACCAAGAAATCACAAATATTTTCCACGGCAGAAGACAATCAGACCGCTGTTACGATTCATGTTGTCCAAGGTGAAAGAAAACAGGCTGGTGAGAATAAATCTTTGGGCCGCTTTGATCTTACCGACATTCCACCTTCTCCCAGGGGTATGCCGCAGATCGAAGTTGCTTTTGATTTAGATGCTAATGGTATCTTAAATGTTTCGGCGACCGACAAGGCTACTGGGAAAGAACAGTCTATCCGAATTACCGCTTCGGGAGGGTTGAGTGATGATGAAATTGAAAAGATGGTCTCCGACGCTGAAGTAAATGCCGAGACGGATGCAAAATTTGAAGAGCTCATTGGAGCGAGGAATACATGTGATGGGCTTGTCCACGCAGCACGAAAAACCCTTGAAGAAGGGAAAGAGCATGCGTCAGACGATGAAAAGAAAGCTATTGAGGTGGCTATTCAAGAAGCAGAAGATGCCCTAAAAGGTGGTGATAAGGAAGCGATCGATGGGGCGTCTGCAAAATTAACTGAAGCAACTAGCCCTGTGGCTCAGAAAATGTACACCGCTCAGGCAGCGGAACAAGCAGCACCAGAATCGACTGGTGAGGACGGATCTAGTACAGATGACGCTGTTGATGCTGAATTTGAAGAAGTAAAAGAAGATAAAACCTAAAGAAGTCCTTGGGTTCACGTGATAACGTGTCATTCTAGCCGCGCAATGCCTATGCATTCGCGGCTTTCGCGTATACTAAAACAAAATTTACGATACGGTTAATTATGTCAAAACGTGATTATTATGAGGTGCTCGGGGTTGATAAAAATGCCAATGAAGCCGATATAAAAAAAGCTTATCGCAGGGTGGCTATGAAATATCATCCAGACCGTAATCCGGATGATCCTCAGGCGGATGCAAAGTTCAAAGAGGCCAGTGAGGCTTATGAAATTTTGGCTACCCAAGAAAAGCGTGCAGCTTATGACCAGTTTGGCCATGCTGGCGTTGATCCAAGTATGGGTGGTGGAGCAGGCGGTTTTGGAGGTGGAAGTTTTAGTGATATTTTCGGAGACGTATTTGGAGACATATTTGGTGGCGGTGGAAATAGAGAAGGCCCTCAGCGTGGCTCCGATCTTCGATATACATTAGATATTTCCCTTGAAGATGCCGTTAAAGGCGCTACAGTAGAAATTCGTGTTCCTTCTCTAAGTTCTTGTGATCTTTGTGGAGGTTCGGGTGCGAAGAAAGGCAGCCAACCTACCACATGTGGCACTTGCGGTGGTGCTGGACAGGTTCGGATGCAACAGGGCTTTTTTCAGGTCCAACAAACGTGCCCTAATTGTCGTGGCCGGGGCAAAACAATTTCAAATCCATGCTCTACCTGTCGGGGTCAGGGTCGGGTAGAGAAAAGTAAAACTTTATCGGTCAAGGTTCCTCCTGGAGTGGATACTGGTGATCGAATACGACTGTCAGGGGAAGGAGAAGCTGGGCCGGAAAGTGGGCCTGCTGGTGATTTATTCGTTCAAATGTCAGTTAAGGAACATCCGCTATTTGAGCGAGATGGTAAGCATCTCTATTGCGAAGTGCCTATTAGTTTTGCAGATGCAGCGTTAGGGGGTGAGCTAGAAGTGCCCACCCTTGATGGCCGTGTTAAGTTAAAAATTCCTTCAGAAACTCAGACTGGAAAGTTATTTCGTCTGAGGGGCAAGGGAGTAAAGCCCGTTCGAGGAGGAGGTACTGGAGACCTCTTATGCAGATCGGTAGTAGAAACGCCGATCAATTTATCAAAACGACAGCAGGAGATTTTAGAGGAATTAAAGATCTCTCTGGGAGAAGGTGGAAAAAAACAATCTCCTCGGCAAACAAATTGGTTTGAAGGTGTGAAACGTTTTTTTGATGACATGACCACATGAAAAATAGAATAGCTATATCAGGAGCAGGGGGGAAAATGGGCTGCGCGCTCTTAAATAGTATAGCGCGTTTGGATTGGTGTGAATTGGTTGCAGCGATTGAATCTCCGGATAGTAATCTTATTGGTCTCGATGCTGGCGAGTTATTAAAAAATCGTAATTTTGGCGTAACTATCCAAGATTCACTGGATCAGGCGGCTGAAAAAATTGATGTCTTAATTGATTTTAGTGCGCCAGAAGCGACGTTGAATAATATCGAGTTTTGTTCCAGTCATTCAATACCTATTGTAATCGGCACAACGGGATTTGCCAGTTCAGATGAAGAGCTAATCGATGTTGCGTCAAAAATTATCCCTATTTGCTGTTCTGCTAATTATAGTGCTGGGATAAATCTTTGTTTCGAATTAATAGAAAGAGCTACTGAAGTTCTGGGTAAGGATGCAGATGTGGAGATAATAGAATCGCATCATAGAGGGAAAATTGACGCTCCCTCAGGGACAGCATTAGCCATGGGAGAAGCTATTGCAGCTGGCTTGGGTAGAGATCTATCTGATGTGGGTGAATATGGTCGTGTTGGGGATGTAGGTCCTCGAGATAGAGAGTCTATAGGCTTTTCGGTGGTTCGCGCCGGAAATATAATAGGTGAACATACGGTAATGTTTGCGGTGGATGGAGAAATTTTAGAGATCACTCACAAGGCAAGCGACAGAGAAGCATTTTGTGCTGGTGCACTTAGGGCAGCACGGTGGTTAATTGGCCGCGCGCCTTCTCTATATAGTATGCGTGATGTTATAGCGAATTCAGATGGGACACCTCAATAATGGATGAAGTAAGACCTGATGTAGTTGTTGATATAGACGAGAATAACGCCTCCCAGCTACTTATAGAGGAATCGCATAATAGATTAGTGGTTGTAGATTTTTGGGCCGAGTGGTGTGAACCATGTAAAACGCTCATGCCAATTTTGGAAAAAATTGCAGCAGAATATGAAGGTGCTTTTCTACTTGCCAGAGTGAATGCTGATGACCAGCAAATGATAGCGCAACAGTTTGGAGTGCGTAGTCTTCCGACAGTAATGCTAATTCTAGAAGGGAAGCCAGTGGATGGGTTTGCAGGTGCTCAGTCTGAAAGTGTTGTGAGACAGCTTTTGGAAAAACATCTACCACCCCCATGGGAAAGTCTGCTTCTGGAGGCGCGTAGTGTCGCAGAAAGCGATGACAGTACAAAAGCGATTTCTCTCTATCGTCAAGTTTGGGAAACTTCTGAACAAGCAATTAAAGTAGGTATCGAATACGCCCAAGTTTTAGTGGACTGTATGCGTTTGGATGACGCTGAGAATGTTTTAGAAACAGTACCGAAAATTGATCAGGATGCATCTTATGATCAGGTTTTTGCGCAAATAAAGATTAAAAGAGAGGCAAGTCGATCCCCTGAGTTAGAGGCTCTAGAGCAGGATCTTGAAAAGGATCCGCAAAATAATGAAGTTAAAGTTAAATTGGCCGTTCAGTATACGGGGGTAGGTCAGTATCGAGAAGCGTTGGAGTTACTCATGGCTGTACTTGAGAAAGATATTAATCATGATGATGGAACTACAAAGAAAATGCTGCTCGATACAATTACGAGTCTCGGAAAAGCTGACCCACTAGCTGCGGAATTTCAAAGGAAATTATTTAGCTTATTATATTGAATAGAGAGTTCTACGTTTTTATAGGCGACATTTGGATAGACAAGTTTTATGAAGGAGTTTTGGTATGGACACATCTTTTTCGGAAGCTGATCTTCTGTTTCGTGATGAGGTTAAGAATTTCTTTTCATCTGCTTATGATGCAAGTTTACAGAAACAATTTGAGAGTTTTAATACATATAAGGACGCCGTTATAGAATGGCAAAAGAGATTATATAAGCAGGGGTGGATAGCACCAAATTGGCCAGTTAAATATGGCGGAACTGGGTGGAGCAGCACTCAAAAGTTCATATTTGAAGATGAGAGAGCTTCGGCGGGCATTAGAGAAGTGATGCCATTTGGTTTAGGCATGGTTGGTCCAGTTATTTATACATTTGGCAATGAAAAGCAAAAAGAACACTTTCTGCCAAGAATTTTGAAAAGTGAAGATTGGTGGTGTCAGGGTTATTCTGAACCAGGGTCAGGCTCTGATCTTGCTTCGCTCAAGACTAGAGCGGAAGATGATGGTGATCACTACGTAGTCAATGGCTCTAAAATTTGGACTAGCTTTGCTCAATATGCGGATTGGATTTTTTGTTTGGTAAGAACAAGTACTGAAGGGAAAAAACAAGCTGGCATTAGTTTTCTTTTAATAGATATGAGAACAGATGGGATTAAGGTTAATCCAATTATCTCTATTGATAATCACCATAGCTTAAACGAAGTAGAATTTGTTGACGTTCGCGTACCGAAAGAAAACCTTATTGGCGAGGAAAATAAAGGGTGGACCTATGCTAAGTCTTTATTAGCTCACGAACGCACCGGTATTGCCGGCGTTGCTGATACCAAAAGGGCGCTCTTCAATGCTCAAGAATTAGCAAGAAGAGAAATTAATGGAGGCAAGGCTTTGCTTGAAAACCCTTTATTTCAAAAACGACTTTCAGATATTGAGATTGAACTTTTAGCTCTTGAGTTTACTGAATTGCGTGTACTTGCCTCAGTGGCGTCAGGTGGCGCGCCGGGGGCCGAATCATCTTTGCTGAAGATTAAGGGAACAGAGATGCAGCAAGCGGTGCAGGAAATAATGATGGAGATCGCCGCACATTACCAAGGTGTTTTGGATACAGAACATTCTTCTGAAGTTATCGGGCATGAGTTTGGAAGTTCTGCTCGAAGAGCTTATCTCTATGGAAGAGCAGCTACTATTTATGGTGGATCTAACGAGATTCAGAAAAATGTGATTGCAAAAGCAGTGCTTGGTTTGGAATAAGAGGTAAACCTGAAATGAACTTTGATTTTACAGAAGAACAAGTAATGCTGCGAGAATCCATAACTCGTTTCATTCAAGAGGATTATAAGTTTGACGAGCGAAGAAGAATTTCTAAATCTTCATCAGGTATAGACAAGGAAGTATGGAAAACTTTTGCTCAATTGGGTTGGCTTTCAATCCCCTTCTCTGAGAACTCTGGAGGATTTGGAGGAGGACCTGTCGACGTATCAGTTATTATGGAGGAGTTTGGAAAAGGCTTGGTTCTCGAACCCTATTTACCCACTGTGCTGCTATTTGGTGGTTTGATAAATAGCGCAGGTAATGAAGAGCAGTGTTCTGATTTATTACCCAAGATTATAGAAGGAGATTTGTTTGGTGCTTTCGCTTATCTGGAAAGACAAAGTCGATATGAACTGACTGATGTGATGACAAAAGTCGAATCTCATTCTGAAGGTTTTATTCTAGATGGCGAGAAGGTAGTTGTTTTGAATGGACTAAATGCTTCGAAACTTATCGTCTCTGCTCGCACTAGTGGAGATCAATTTGACAGAGAAGGTATCTCATTGTTTTTGGTCTCTGCCGATGCTGATGGAGTTGATCGTGTGTCCTATCAAATGATGGATGGTCAAATGGTCTCTAACTTCAGGTTTAATAATGTTTCTTTGGGGACTAACTCCTTAATTGGTTCTCTCGGAGAGGGTTCAGAATTGATCGAACGCGTTGTAAGAGAGGCAACAGTAGCAATTTCTGCCGAAGCCCTCGGAATTATGGGGGAATTAAATCGCAAAACGCTAGAATATTCTAAGACTAGAAAGCAATTTGGATCTGCAATAGGCTCCTTTCAGGTTTTGCAACATCGTATGGTCGATACTTTTATGGCGTATGAACAAGTTAAATCGCTACTTTATAGAGCAGTATGCGGTCTTGCTGAGGATTCTGATGACATGGAATGTATAGTCCACGCACTAAAAGCTTTAGTAGGCAAGATGGGTAAGCAGATTTTTGGTGAAGCAATTCAGATACATGGTGGAATGGGTATCACCGATGAGCTTGATATAGGACATTACGCTAAGCGATTGATGATGATCAATACAACGTTTGGAGGAGAAGATTATCATCAAGAGAAATTTAATAATTTGCGCTATGACTATCATTCCTTAGCGTAGCGAAAGCTATTGATTGCAGACAATTAATGAGGAGATTAATGTGAAGCTGGGATTTCTTTTGGGGTACTCTGGTAAGCATATTCATATTCCCGTAGAACTAATTAAGCAAGCTGAATCGATGGGTTACGATTCTGTTTGGACCGCAGAGGCGTATGGAAACGATTCGGTTACGACTGCAACTTGGGTTCTTGCTAACACAGAAAAAATTCGAGTTGGTACAGCAATAATGCAGATGCCGGCAAGAACTCCTGCGATGTGTGCAATGACTGCAATGTCCCTAGATCAGCTCTCCGGTGGGCGGTTTATTGTTGGTCTAGGAGCTTCTGGCCCACAAGTCGTAGAAGGGTGGCATGGAGTTCCATATGGGAAACCTGTTACTCGTACAAGGGAATATATCAAGATAATGCGTCAGATATTTGATCGAGAAGGTCCAGTGGAATTTGATGGAAAAATGTATCAAATGCCATACAAAGGAGAAGGCGCCACTGGCCTTGGTAAGCCGCTAAAGTCAATTCTCGCCTCTACTCAAAGTATTCCAATTTACACTGCCTCGATCACACCAGCAGGTTTGAGATGTGCTGGTGAAGTTGCCGATGGGGTATTTCCAGTCTGGATGGATCCGACAAGGTATGATCTTATTGGTGACCATCTTAATCAGGGTTTTGCAAATGCTGGCAATGGAAAGGATTTGTCTAATTTTAATATTGCTCCTTTCGTATCGGTAGCAATGAATGATGATTTAGATGCTGCATTTGATTCGCTTAGACCTTGGATCGCCTTGTATGTTGGTGGCATGGGAGCCAAGGATAAGAATTTTTATTTTAACTACGCTACCAGTATGGGGTTTGGGGATGCCGCGCGAAAGATTCAAGACTTGTATTTGGCTGGTAAGAAAAATGAAGCGGCTGCTGAAGTGCCAAACGAACTGCTCGATGCTGTTTCTCTGGTTGGCTCCAAGAAACGGATTATCGATCGACTCCAGCCCTGGAAGGAAGCAGGAGAAAGAGGAGAGGTAGGCACTATGCTCCTAGGAATTCATGATGTAGATATCCTTGAACTATTTGCGAAGGAGATGCTTTGATGCATGTCAAAGATCGAATTGTGGTCGTGACCGGAGGTGGTAGTGGAATTGGAGAGGCGCTTTGCAAGCGATTTTACAAAGAAGGTGCGAAGAAAATAATAGTGGTAGATCAGGATGAAGAGCGGGCTAATAATGTAGCTTCTTTAGTAGAAGGAGATGCTTATCAAGTAAACGTTAGAGAAGAGCGAGCGATTGCGGATACTGTCCTAGATATAGAGAACAGGTACGAGGCCATTGATTTGTTCTGCAGTAATGCAGGAATATTGGGAGGTGATGGCGAACAAGGCTGGGCAACTGGAGCTAGTAATGCTATCTGGCAGGCTATGTGGGAGATCCATGTTATGTCTCATGTTTGGGCAGCCCGAGCCTGTCTTCCAGGCATGATTTCGCGAGGGAAGGGTTATTTCTTGAATACAGCTTCAGCCGCAGGGATTTTAAACCAGGTTGGCGATGCAGCATACTCTACTACCAAACATGCGGCCGTCGGTTTTGCGGAAGCTTTAGCTATTACTCATGGAGATGATGGAATCGGAGTGTCTTGCTTGTGTCCACAAGCCGTAGCAACACGTATGTTGGAGGGTTTAGACTCTGCTGGAACTGCGGGAGTGGATGGGATCTTAACTGCTGACCAAGTGGCAGCGTTTGTTGTAGAGGCTTTGGGTGAAGATCGTTTTTTGATTCTTCCTCATCCTCAGGTGGCTGACTACCGCGCTAAGAAGACTGAAAACTATGATAGATGGATTGGTGGTATGCGAAAACTTCGACGCCGTTTTATTCCATCTTAGCGGTTATTTGGCCTTAGAGTATGGAACGTCAGGAACGATTTGCACGGGCTATACTGGATGGATTTGGGTCTTATTTTACCAGTTTTCAAAATATAACTTCACAAGCAAAAGCTCGATTCGATAGTGCGGATTGGCAAGTAGTCCAGAACGCCTCTTCAAATCGTATAGATTTATATAAAGAAAGTACTTTTCAAGTACAGAAGAAAGTAGATGTTATAGCTGGCGAGCGACTCCGTGATTTAGAGTTTTGGAGAAGTGTTCGCTACGTTTATGCCGAACTGATTAGTGACTACGCGAATTTTGAAATTGCGGAAACATTTTTTAATTCTATTTATTGCGCCACGTTTAAGCATCGACGGATTCGCGATGAGTACGCTTTTGTCTTCTCTTCGCAGGGAGACTTGCCTCCAGCCGACATTAGACGGGCCTATAGAACATATAATCTTAAAGATGATTTAGAAGATCTAATCAATTCTTTATTATCTGATTATCAATTAGGACTTCCTTTTGAAGATCTCGCTAAAGACATAAAAAATATTTGTGGTGCAATAAGAAAATTCTCTTTTGACAGTGGTTTTGGAAGCAACTCTCCAGACGTAAATTTTCAGGTGTTGGAGCACCATTTTTTTAGGAATAAAGCAGCCTACATAGTAGGTCGAATTGTGTCGAGTTCAGATTCGATGCCATTTGTTATTCCGTTGCTTCATAACAATAGTAACGGAATATTTGCTGATACTATTTTGCTTGGGTCAGATAAAGTGAGTGTCATATTTAGTTTTACCAGAGCTTACTTTATGGTGGATACATCTGTGCCATCGCAATATGTATTGTTTCTTCAGCAACTTATGCCAGCAAAGCCTATATCCGAGATATATAGTGCAATTGGGCATAATAAACATGGTAAGACCTACTATCATAGATGTGCGTATCGACATATTCAAAGCACGGAGGACAAATTTATTCTAGCTCCTGGAACCAAGGGTATGGTGATGTCGGTTTTTACCCTCCCTTCTTATGATTTTGTTTTTAAAATCATTAAAGATCGCTTCACCCCTCCAAAAGATATGACTAGAGCTCAAGTGAAAGAAAAATATAAATTAGTGAAACGCTGGGATCGTGTTGGAAGGATGGCAGATACGCAAGAATTCACTAATTTAGCATTTGCTCGTCATCGGTTTTCAGATGAGCTCATGGAGGAGCTACATAATGTTGCGCCTTCACTAATCGAAGAACGAGGAAAAGCTCTGATCATTGGTCATGTATATGTGGAGAGAAGAATGACTCCTTTAAATCTATATTTACGTAATGCTACTGATGAGCAGCTTTATGCAGTTATGGATGAATATGGCAACGCGATAAAGCAGCTCGCTGCAGCAAATATTTTCCCAGGTGACATGTTGCTAAAGAATTTCGGTGTGACTCGTCATGGACGTGTCGTATTTTACGATTATGACGAGATCGTACCTTTGGAAGATTGCAACTTTCGAAAGATCCCGGAACCTAGAAATGAAGCAGATGAGTTCTCAGATACACCCTGGTATTCTGTAGGCGAAAACGATATTTTTCCAGAAGAGTTCCGTATGTTTTTCTCCGGAAATCAGAGGGCGAGAAAAGTATTTGATTCTATGCACAGTGAAATCTTTGAAATGAAGTTTTGGAAAGAACTTCAAGACCAAATTAAGGCCGGGTTTATTGGCGATTTTTTCCCCTATCGACGCAAGTATCGCTTTGAACGAGACGATGGCTTATTAAAAGAGGCTATTTGATGGCTACCATTTATCTCATTCGGCACGGCCAAGCATCCTTTGGCTCTGATGATTATGATCAATTGTCACAACTAGGAATTCGTCAGGCGGAGGTTACAGGAGAATATTTTAGAGAATCTGGTATTTTTTTTGATGCAGCGTATAGCGGTGACCTTAAGAGACAGATAGATACGTCCCAATTGGTTTTAGCAAGTCAGCCTGCTACTTTCTCTAAAAATATTGACTCTCGATTTAATGAGATACGTAATGATGAGCAGTTAGAGTATCTATTACCAGAAATAGTCAAAGCAAGACCTGATATTGCTAGTTTAGTTGATCGAGGATTAGTTTCGAGTAAGGATTATCAAAAGGCCATTGATGCGGTATTTAACTTTTGGATCTCTGATGAGTGCAACCATCCTGAAATCCAAAGTTGGCATGACTATTCTACGGGAGTGCGAAATGCGCTGTCCGATGTTGTAAAAAATCAAGGCTCTGGAAAGACGATAGCGGTTTTTACATCTGGTGGCACAATCGCTACGATTGTGGCACAAGTGCTAGGCCTATCAGGCAAGCAAACATATTCGTTCTATGAGCCAATGTTTAATTGCGCAGTGACTCAATTATTTTATAATCAAGAGCGAATTTCGCTTTCCTATTTTAATGATCGATCCTTTCTCCAAGTCCTGGGCCGCTTTAACCAGGAAAAATTGGTTACCTATCGTTAGGCGATGGATATTTTTTTAGTTCGTCATGGGACTGCATCCGCAACCTGGGAAGAACATCCAGACCCGGGCTTGAGTTCGCGAGGTCTTGAAGAAGTACAAAATTTGGAACCCGGTTTGTCTCCCTGTTTAGATGGATCAGTGAGACTGTTATCTAGTCCTCTTGCTCGTGCTCTAGAGACAGCTAGACCGCTAGCTCTGAAGCTTAATCAGAAAGTAGATGTTACCGAGTCTATATCTGAGGTTCCATCCCCTGTAGATCTTATACATAGAAAAAAATGGTTACAGGAGTTTATGAAACAAAAATGGCAAGATCAGAATGATGACGTTCTGGCTTGGCGATCGACGGCAATTCGTTTTGTAAAATCGTTATCAAGCCCTTCAGTACTATTCACTCATTTTTTACTTATTAATGCTATCGTCGGTGAAATTATGAAGGTGGATCGTACTCTTTACTTCTGGCCGGAAAATTGCTCCATAACTCATATCAGATCAAATGGAATTTCTTTAGAGTTAGTGTCTTTAGGCGATCAAATCCATTCGGTAGTGAACTAAAAAGGTGCAGGGATGGTATGAATATTTAGTTTCTGAGACGCATGAGGGATTCCTGTGCAGTAGAAGCTACCAGGACACCATCTCTGGTATAAAACGAACCTCGATTGAATCCTCTAGAGCCGCAAGAGCTGGGACTATCAATATCGTAAAGTAAATAATCGTCAGCGCAAAACGACCTGTGAAACCATATTGAATGATCAAGACTTGCGAGTTGCAATTCCGGATCAAAGCCTGTGTATGGATGAGGAAGAAGGGCAGCGCTTAGAAGCGAATAGTCTGATATATAGGCTAATAGTGTCGCATGGCGAAGAGGCTCACTACCTAATTCTCCCAGCACCTTAAACCACATCTTTTGGTTAGGATGGCGAGGCTCTGGGTTTATATAATCTCTCCTATCTACCACACGTCTCTCGATGGCGTGTGCCTGAGGTGGTGGTGCTTTATCAGGATGATCTTTAGCAAACCTTTTCCAGAATTCAAAGTCGGTTTCGAGATCTTCGGGAGAGGAAGTTATTTTTATTGGTATTTGATGCTCGAGCCCATTTTCCTTTTTTTGAAAGGATATAGAAGTGTTGAAGATGGTTCGTCCGCTTTGTTTTGCCACTACACGTCGAGTAACAAAACTTCGTCCATCGCGGATAAGATCTACTTCAAAAGTAATGATTTTTTTCGGGTCACCAGGACGAAGAAAATAGGCGTGCATGGAGTGCACAAGGTTTTTTGGATCAACGCATCGCGCAGCTGAATTCAGAGCTTGAGCAAGCACCTGTCCTCCGAAAATTCGCTTGGGGAAATCAGGACTCCTTCCCTCAAAATTGAACTCATCGAGTTGTTTCACCTCGAGATAGCTCAGTAGTTTATCTACATCTTTTTGCAAGAATATTCCTTAGTAAATAAGACTCTATATTTTTTAGAGGAGTTATATCTGCGGTTCTCTAGTTTGCTCATCTGTATATTCGATATTCTCCCTATCTATATTACTTTTTCCATCCAGATCTTGGAGCGAAAGCGATAGATGACCATTGCTGCTTTTAGCATGTAATCTGTTAGCATAACCAGAAGTATCCAATATACAGAAAGGCCCATATTAGTAAATATCCAAGCGGGAATTAGTCGGGCGATTAGCAGGCCGCATAAAGTTGTTATCATTGGATAACGTATATCTCCAGCTCCTCTTAGCGCTCCGGCCAAAGACACTTCGCACGCCATGAAGGGCATTGCAATCGCAATAATATAAAAGAATACTTTCGTAAGGTGGACAACCTCTGGGTCTTCCACCATGAAACTCGCCATATTATGCGCTTGCCAGACAATAAGTATAGAACCAAAAGTCATAGCTCCTAGAGCTAGCCTCATCGAACGCCAGCCAGCCTTCATTGCAAGAGAGTTTTTTCCTGCACCTAGCTGTTGTCCAACTAAGGTTGCAGCGGCGATACCGAAACCAAAACCTACAACTATAGGAAACGAGACAATGCTAATTCCTATTCCATAGGCGGCATATGCTTCTGTTCCAAATTGTGCGATAAGAGCGAAAAATAATAAAAATGAAAAGTGTATGATGAATTGCTCTAAAATAGCTGGAGATGCTAGGACTACAATTTGATTGATTCTTGACCAAGCGATTTTTATTTTCTTCTCTGCCTTAATCGTAAAGTGACCACGCCACCAGAAAGTTAGGAAGAAAACCATTGTGATAGTTGACGCTAATCCCCCACCAAGCGCTATTCCTTCGACCTCGAGTCTTGGAAAAGGCCCAATTCCGTGAGCTAGAGATATTGCGAGCAATGTGTTCATCAGAGAGCTTGCTATCAGAAATAAAAGGGGAGTAATTACATCTCCAGTCGCTCTCATCGCTGCTGAAAGAATAAGGCTTATTGCACTTGGAACTCCAAAAATTCCCAACCAATAGATGAAGTCAGACGCAATTAATACGGATGATGGATCTAGACCAAAAAGGCTGGCGATCTGATTTGGAAGAAGTATTGCAGGGAGAGAAAAAAGTGCTCCAATTATGACAGAAATTTGTATAGCTGTAGAGCAATCCCTTGCTGCGGTCTCATAATTCCTAGCGCCCCATGATTGAGAAACCATTGCTGTTACTGCTACTGATAAACCCATCATTACAGCTTGCACCAAGAAGAACACTCGATGTCCTGTTGTTACCGCGGCTACAGAAGAAGTTCCGAAACCGGATGCGATTTTGATATGTACAAAACCAACTGTGGCGTATAGTAGATTTGACAATATAGTTGGCCACGCAAGTTGCCATACCCTTTGACTGGATGCCTCAGTCTGGGAAACGGAAATATTATTCAAGCTATTTTTACCTACGTAGGAACGAGCGGATACTATCAGGCTATGAACTAATTTTCCCTACTTGTTTTTATTTAGTTAATTAGTTCGAGTTAGTGTATCTAGGCTTTTTTTAGGAGAGTGATTTTGACCGAAACAATTAATTTTTCCCAAGAGGGTGCTATAGCAAGAATCAATTTGAATAATTCATTTAAACACAATGCGTTAGGAAGTAGAGAGCTGTTGGCAATTCGTCGTCATCTTATTGAGATTAATAAAAAATCTACGGCCAGAGTTTTAATAGTATCCAGCACTAGTAATCCTACTTTTTGTGCAGGTGCTTCGTTGAAGGAGTTGCAATCAGGAGAGATCACTAGTAACGATTTCCAGTCTATGACAGATGCACTTGCTGAAACTAACATTCCAACGATATGCGCTATCGATGGCAATTTATTTGGAGGAGGGGTAGAGCTAGCGCTTAGCTGTGATTTTCGAATTGCTGCAAAGAACATAAAGATGCGCGTTCCAGCATCTGCTATTGGTCTTTGTTATCCGGTATCTGGAATTTGCCGATACGTTGAACGACTAGGCCATAACGCGACTAAACGAATTTTACTTGCCGCAGAGAGCTTATCTGACTCTCAACTTCTTGAGATTGGTTTTGTAGAAAGAGTCGTGGATTCTAGTGAATTTGAAACAGTAGTAAATCAATCTGCGGAGAACTTGTCGAAGTTAGCGCCTCTTGCAGTAAGAGCCATGAAGCATATTATTAATAAAAAATCGAGTGGCAAACTTAGCGACGAGGAGGCGGAAAAATTGGCATTAGAGTGTAACGAATCTCAGGATGTTAGAGAAGGAATTGCAGCTCAAAGAGAAAAGAGAGCGCCAGTCTTTAGAGGAATTTAAATAGAGTTAAGTTCTCCGTAACAATTTAAGCTTCTATTAATTGCGAAGAAAGGAAGTTCTAAGGATTCGAGCAAGCTGAGGCCATCTTTCTCGGGCTGGACCCAGCATAGTTTGGCTGCACTGTAGGCTTCAAGCGCCGTTAGTGCCTTAACCGCACAAATGAGCATACCGGGAACAAAATTTCCAGAGTAAGGATCTATTGCCCCACTAAATCGCTCTTCACCAACCGAACTATTTTTTTCAACTTTCCCACATACGACGAGTGATTGCCCATCCAATTTTATTCTATTAATTCCTCCACCCGCTCCCGCTGAGTGTCGAAGACCAACTAGCCAGTTAGATCCATCGGACTGTTTTCCTATCGTTGTAGCGCTGCCGCTGATCTCTATTAAGGCATGTTCGACGCCAAGGGTGACAAGTTTTCTTCTTATGCAGTCTAGTGCGTATGCACTTATGCATGAATTTAGTTCTATACTTGTCCCCATTGGTATTAATTTAGCGCCAGCATCATCTATTGTTAAATTTTTCCATCCGACTAGTGAAAGGTTTTTACTCGGAGTGGTCCTGAGGTGCATTTCAGATTCTTTTACGTCAATTTTGCCACTTAGCGAATTTATTGTTGGATCAAAACCACCGTTGCTCTTTTTATGCATTGCATCAACAAATCGTATGAGACTTCTGGCTTCTTCATCTAGAGGTGTAGAGTGATTGAGCCCTGCTCTCCTATTTATTTTTGTGATGAGGCTATTATTTTTATACTTACAAAATTTCTCCTCGATCCGATATAGTTCATTAATAGCGACCTGAAGTGGGTCCTCGCCCTTATCTAAAATATTTTCCACGGTAATCCGACATTGTTTTCCTAACGCTTTAAAGCTTTTACTAAAGGTAGGTTTGCTTTTAATTTGTGACAAAATGTTACTCGTTTAGGAGATGCAAAATTTATTTGAGTGAATACAATTTCTAACTTCTAGTCAAATCTATTGGCAATTCCAGTGATAGAAAACTAATCTGTCGCATATACATCACTTTATTAAAGGGTGTAGTCTAAAAGAGGCTCTTATGGTTGCGTTAAATTTCATTTATCTAATTTTATTTTGCATCATATGTGCTATCTAGACAGAAGGTTTTTCTACTAGTATGTTACAGGCGATATTACCTTGTTATGAAAACGTATGAGTATTGCATCCGAAAGGTTAGTTGAAATTCGAAATCAAGTGCAAAGACACTTAGATGGAAATCAATCGCCCAAATATAATCAAACACAGAAGAGATCCTTGGTTAGCCGTATCAAAAGGCAGCTTAAACAAGAGGATGCGGTCTTAGTTGCGCATTACTATACGGAACCAGAAATCCAGGCGCTGGCAGATGAGACAGGTGGATGCGTTGCGGATTCGCTTGAGATGGCAAGGTTTGGAAGAGATCATCCTGCCAGCACATTAGTAGTCGCTGGTGTGCGGTTTATGGGTGAAACAGCAAAAATTCTGACCCCAAAAAAGCGAGTATTAATGCCAACCCTCGAGGCTACTTGCTCTCTTGATATTGGATGCCCTATCGACGAGTTCTCACAATTTTGCGACAGCAACCCGGAACGTACTGTTGTCGTATATGCGAATACATCAGCAGCGGTTAAAGCACGAGCTGATTGGGTTGTGACCTCTAGTATTGCACTAGAAGTTACGCATCATTTAACTGATTTGGATCAGCCGATACTATGGGCTCCGGATAAGCACTTAGGTGACTATGTTCGAAGAGAAACCGGGGCAGATATTTTAATGTGGGAGGGAGCATGTATTGTTCATGAGGAATTTAAGGCGCGCGGAATACATGATCTCAAGCATATCTATAAAGATGCGGCTTTACTAGCTCATCCTGAGTCGCCTGCTTCGGTTGTAGAGGTAGCGGATTTCATTGGTTCTACTTCACAGATTATTCAGGCAGCGAAAGATTTACCTAACCAAATTTTTATCATTGCGACTGACCAAGGTATTTTTTATAAGTTGAAGGAGCTCTGTCCAGAAAAAGACTTTCTGATTGCACCGACCGCGGGTAAGGGTGCTACTTGTCGCAGTTGCGCGAATTGTCCTTGGATGGCGATGAATGAACTTCAAAGCTTAACCGATGTGTTCTCAGAACCTGTTCAGGAAATTGCCGTAGATGAGAGCTTGGCTAAAAGAGCCATGATTCCTCTTGAGCGTATGCTGGATTTTTCCGCCAAGAATCACTAAATTGAGTATTTTTCTGGTCGTTAGTAGTCTAGTCTGCTGCGAATATCTTTAATGTCCTTAAGGCGTTGATGCAGAATTTCTGATTTTTGATAATTAGTCTTGCTTAATTCTAAAGCGTAATTTAACTGTTTTTCTGCTTGATCTAAATTGCCATTCAAAATAAAGAATTCAGCTCGGCTTTCATGAAGTCCGATAATATTGCCCGCTAATCCTTGCGTTTCTGCCAAGAGATACCAGAGACCTGGGTCACTTGATTTTATTTCTGATTGTTCGATTAAGATTGCTTCTGCGATATGCGCCTGGTCATTGTGTACGAGAGTATTTGCGTAGGCCATGGTGAGTGGGTGATTTCTAGGTGATATGGAGAGGCGTTTTTTAAGTTTCTCTGCAGCCTGATTTGACCGATTTTCAAGCAAGTCAATTTCCGCATCTGCAATCACATACTCTATTCGATCAGGATCTTTTTTAATTAACGGTTCTAGTGCTGATTTGGCTTCTAGTGCTCGGCCACCTCTAGTAAGTGCTAGCACCAAGCCATAATAAATCGCATCTTGGAGAACCTCACCATCGCTAAGTGCTGCTCGAAAATATGATATTGAATCTTCATTAGAAATTTTGAGTTGGGTTATAGTTCTGGCTCTAACTAACTGATAAGTTAAGCTTGGCTGGCTATCCACATCAGGATAGTCTCGGGCTCTATTCCGAGCATCTGCGATTCTATTTTCGGATAAAGGATGAGTTCTTAAGAACTCAGGAATTTGTTTAGTACCAGAAAATTTCGAAGCCTTAAGCATATTTTCAAACATAGACGCCGCCCCATTTGGATCCAAACCGGCAGCAACCAATGTCATCATGCCAATGCGATCTGCTTCCGCTTCATTGCTCCTGCTATATCCAAGAGCAGCATCTTGGGCGGCAGCTTGTCCTACGGTCAGTGCCGCTAGTCCGGCGTCGCCAGCGCCAACGGTAAGCAAAACTAATCCTGTCAGCATGGTCGCTAACGTTAGAGGTTGCTGCCTCTTAGCATACTCTATTCGTCTTGAAAAATGCCTTTGACTTAGATGAGCAATTTCATGGGATAAAACCGATGCTAGCTCGGATTCGGTCTCCGCATACTGGAGTAATCCATTATTTATTCCAATTATTCCACCGGGGACAGCAAATGCATTTATTTCCGGGCTATCTACTAGAACAATCTCCAGTCTGCGATCTTCAAGACGACTGTGAGGAACTAGTTGAAAAATCAGGTTCTCTACATAATCTTGAACAATTGGATCATCTAATGTTCTAACATTACTTCGAAAGAGTCTTAACCACATCCTTCCCAACTGGTATTCGTGTTCGGGAGAAAATACACTGGTACCAGTTTCTCCGAGATTTGGTAACTTTAGGTCCTTATTGATTGCATAGTTAAGCGGCGATTTTAGTACGATGATTATCGTAGCCAAGATCAGACTTGAATTTCGGAACATGGTCATTAACGCTAATTTTTAGACTGCATATTAAAATTAATAAGTAACATAATTGCCATTGTAAGTCATTGGATCGGATTTCAAGGAATTTTATATATATACTCTTTTGGGGATTTTATCTCGAGTCTATATACTGAGCCACCTACTAAGGTGAGGTATTAGAAATGGAAGATGATGTGCTATTGGATGTTACGGGTTTAATATGTCCGATGCCTTTGTTGAAAGCTAAGCGAGCCCTAAATGCAATGGAAATTGGTCAGACATTACGTATTTTAGCTACTGATCATACATCGCAACAGGATTTTATAACTTTTTCAGAACAATCTGGACACCAACTAATCAGGTCGAGCGTTAACGAGGGTGTGTATAACCATATTTTACGAAAAATGAGGTAACAAGCAATTTATGTTTGAAGTGCTCACGAAATGGTACCGGCGTTATTTATTTGATGAAGAATCGATCCTTTTGCTGATAATGCTTATCTTGGGGTTGGTTCTGTTAAATTATGTTGGAGATATACTCGCACCATTGCTGGTTTCAATAGTCTTGGCTTACTTAATGCAGGGTGTTGCAATTACTTTGCGAGATAAAGGCTTGGCGAACTGGATTGCTGTGACCTTTGCATTTTTTCTGTTTATGGGTGGTTTTTTAGGAAGCACGTTACTGCTATTGCCATTAGTGTGGCGTCAACTTAGCAGTCTTGTTAGAGAATTGCCAGGGATGTTAGATCGTGCTCGAGATTTTTTAAATGTGCTTCCGATAGAATATCCGACAGTGGTCAATACCGAGCAATTGAATAGTGTGATCGACTTGGCCAGACTAGAAATTGCTCAGTTCGGTCAAATCGTGATAACGAAGTCTCTCGCAGGACTACCAGGGTTGTTAACATTAGGAATTTATTTAATCTTAATTCCGATACTCGTATTCTTTCTTCTAAAAGATAGAGATGAAATTATTAGCTGGTTCGTTAGATTTTTACCAAGTGAGCGACCGCTTCTAAAGCGCATTTGGGCAGAAATGGATGACCAAATGTCAAACTATGTGCGAGGCAAGGTCGTAGAAATAATTATTGTTGGAGGAATTAGCTACTTTTGCTTTGCCTGGTTGGGTTTGAGTTACGCAGCTCTTTTAGGGCTATTGGTCGGGCTTTCGGTAATTATTCCTTATATAGGGGCAATACTCGTTACCATTCCAGTTGCTGCTGTAGGATTTATTCAATGGGGATTATATGAATCTTTTTATTATGTAATGGTTGCTTACGTGGTTATCCAGGTACTGGATGGCAATGTCTTAGTGCCACTATTGTTTTCAGAAGCAGTTAATCTTCATCCAGTAGCCATTTTATTGGCGGTTATTTTCTTTGGTGGTATCTGGGGAGTGCCCGGAGTGTTCTTTGCCATTCCACTAGCGACTCTTGTCAAGGCTGTTATTAATGCATGGCCAGCACCCTCTGACGCTTAGGTGGACTGCTATATAGTTCTAATATAGAACTATATAGCCAATCTTCCTGTCATGCCGTACAATAACCCACGTCAGCGTTTCCTTTGACCACCATTAAAGTTCTATAATAGAACTAGGAGATTAGCAACTTGCAGAACAACCGGACTGAGTCAGATTTGGATTTATTGGAACTCAAAGAGTGGCTTGACGCATTGGATAGCGTAGTTCGAGAGAGTGGGCCTGGTAGAGCGCGTTGGATTATAGAAGAACTAGCTGGTCACTCCGCAAAACTTGGTTTAGAGATCTCTTCATCTATTAATACCCCATTTAAAAATACAATTCGACCAGTTGATCAAAAATCTATGCCTGGTGATGTGTTTATGGAAAGGCGAATTCGTTCGTTAATGCGTTGGAATGCGCTCGCTATGGTAATGCGAGCAAATGATAATGATGATGCACTTGGCGGTCATATTTCCAGCTTTTCTTCCAGCGCAACTTTGTATGACGTTGGGTTTAATCACTTTTTCCGTGGCGCAGATGGTGAACATTTAGGAGACTTAATTTTCTTTCAAGGCCATAGTGCGCCGGGTATTTATGCCAGATCTTTTCTAGAGGGACGCCTAACAGAATCTCAGCTTGACCACTTCCGACGAGAGGTTGGTGGTAATGGCTTATCATCTTACCCTCATCCATGGTTATTACCAGACTATTGGCAATTTCCAACAGTCTCAATGGGTCTTGGTCCGATACAGGCAATCTACCAAGCTCATGTCATGAAATATCAGGCCAGTCGAAAGCTTGTCGATCATGGCGATCGAAATATCTGGTGTTTTCTTGGCGATGGGGAATGCGATGAACCGGAGTCACTTGGTGCTATCTCATTAGCCGGTCGAGAGCAGCTTGGGAATTTGCATTTTGTGGTGAATTGTAATCTCCAGAGGCTTGATGGTCCCGTAAGGGGAAATGGCAAGATCATTCAGGAGCTGGAGGGTATTTTCCGAGGAGCAGGCTGGGACGTAATCAAAGTAATATGGGGACGTTTGTGGGATCCGTTGCTCGAGCGTGATACGACTGGCTTGTTACAAAAGAGAATGGATGAAGTATGTGATGGCGAATTACAAAACTACAAATTTAACGGTGGTACTTACACTAGAGAACACTTTTTTGGTAAATATCCCGAACTGCTAGAACTCGTGTCGGATTTAAGTGATCAAGAGATCATGTACCTAAATAGAGGAGGGCATGATCCATTTAAGGTTTATGCCGCCTATGCTAAAGCAGTCGCGCAGAGATCTAAACCAACAGTGATATTGGCGATGACCGTAAAAGGCTATGGAACGGGAGAGGTTGGAGAAGCGAGTAATGAGACACATTCGCTTAAAAAACTGGATCTAAAAAGTCTGAAGTCGTTTAGAGATCGATTTGGGATACCGATATCTGATGATCAGCTAAAGTCTGTTCCCTATTATAAGCCTTCTGACGATAGTCCAGAAATTCGCTATTTGAAAAAGCGTCGGGAAGAATTGGGTGGATTTGTTCCAAAACGTCGCACAGATTCACCTTCTTTAGTCGCTCCGTCTCTAGAGTTTTTTTCTTCGCGACTTACTGGATCTGGCAAGAGAGAAATCAGCACTACAATGGTTCTAGTGCGATTACTAGCTGACTTGGTAAAGGACAAGTCTTTGGGTGAGCGTCTCGTGCCAATTGTGCCAGACGAAGCGCGGACTTTTGGCATGGAAGGCATGTTCAGGCAGTTAGGTATTTATTCTTCTGTTGGTCAGAAGTATACACCTCACGATGCTGATCAGATTCTATATTATAAAGAAGGTCAAGATGGCCAGATTCTAGAAGAGGGAATCAACGAGGCAGGAGCATTCTCGGCCTGGCTAGCAGCGGCGACCTCTTACTCGGTCAGTAATTTTCCGATGATTCCCTTCTATATTTTCTACTCAATGTTTGGTTTTCAGAGAATTGGAGATCTTGCATGGGCTGCTGGTGACAGCCAAGCGCGCGGATTTTTAATTGGTGCAACTTCGGGACGCACCTCATTAAATGGAGAAGGTCTTCAGCATCAGGATGGACATAGCCATTTAATCGCCAGTACTATTCCTAATTGTATTGCATATGATCCAGCCTATGGGTATGAGCTTGCTGTAATAATTCAAGACGGCCTGCGGAGAATGCTAGAGCTTGGAGAAAACTGTTTTTATTACATAACCACTATGAACGAAAATTACCGTCAACCGGCACTACCTAATGGTTCAGAGGAAGGAATTATTAAAGGCCTTTATCAGCTTCAACATTCTGGATTGAAAAGTGAATTGAAAGTTAGATTAGTAGGTTCCGGTAGTATCACGGAAGAAGTTAAAGAAGCAGCAAAAATCCTAGAGACTGACTATGGAGTGGCTGCAGACGTTTGGAGTTTAACCAGTGTTGTGCAATTACAGAGAGATGGTAAAGAGGCGGTAAGGTGGAATCTCTTACATCCGTCTTCTGCGCCCAAAGTCCCTTATCTGACAGAATGTTTTGGTAATTCTGATACACCCGTAGTTATTGCCACGGATTATGTTAAGGCACATGCTGACCAGTTAAGAGAATTTATTCCAGCACCAGTTACCGTTTTAGGGACTGATGGTTTTGGTCGAAGTGATACCAGGGAGAAATTACGCCAGTTTTTCGAGATTAGTCGAGAATTTATTGTTTTGAGCTCACTTAAGCACCTATTAGATAAAAAACAGATTAAAGAAAATATTTTAACCGACGCAATTCAGAATTTAGGATTGGATTCGGAAAAACCAAATCCTCTATCCGTGTAAACAAATCGAACAGACGTATATGGAATTTTGCAAATGAGCATAGTAACCCTAAAAGTTCCCGATATTGGGGGTGCCGAAGGCGCAGAAATCATTGAGCTTTTGGTTAATATCGGAGATGAGGTAGATGCTGGGCAGGGGTTGCTAGTTTTGGAGTCTGACAAAGCCTCAATGGAAATTCCTGCAGAAGTGGCTGGTGTTATCAAGGAGATGTTTGTCTCTATTGGAGATCTGCTTTCTGAGGGTTCAAGAATAGCAGCCATAGAAAGCACTGAAATGGATTCCAATAGTAATACAGAAAATGGGAATAGAGAAATATCTGAAGTTGGCTATTCAGAGAAGGATGAGAAAACTGAAATTTTCAATGATATAAATGTCCAAACGGTAGATACGGAACATTCCTCTGCGAAGGAGATGAATGGCAATGAAGACAAAGCTAGTTTTTTAGATGAGCAAGAAAAAGAAAACATAGTTTACGCAGGACCTGCTGTACGAAAATTGGCGCGTCAGTTTGGTATTGTTCTAGCTGAAATATCTGGTACAGGGCCAGGTGGGCGAATTGTCAAAGAAGATCTTCATGGATTCGTAAAGAGAAACTTATCAACTACTGGGGCAGCTTCTACTTTATTAGAATATGCTGATATAGATTTTTCTAAGTGGGGAGAGGTTGAGCGAGTTACGCGAAACAAAGTTGAAGTATTGACTGCTGAAAACATGCATCGTAGTTGGGCAAATGTACCGCATGTTACACAATTTGACGACGCAGATATAACAGACTTGGAAACGTTTCGTGCTGAACTAAAAGAAGAGTCTGAGCGCCGAAAAACTAAACTGACTTTAATGCCTTTTTTGTTGAAGGCATTGGCTGTACAACTTCGCGATTATCCAAATTTCAATGCTTCACTAACGGATTCAGGGAAAGTTTTAGTCAAAAAGCAATATATTAATATTGGAATGGCGGTCGATACACCGCATGGACTTTTTGTTCCCGTCTTAAGGGACGTGGATCGCAAAACATTATGGGAGCTAGCACATGAAGTTGCCGAATTGGCTGCCAAAGCCCGAAATCGTGATTTGCGTCCTGATGACATGCAAGGTGGCTGTTTTACTATTTCAAGTCTAGGTAAGATAGGAGGTGGTGGTTTCACCCCAATTATCAATACGCCAGAGCTAGCGATTCTCGGTGTGGGCAGGTCTGAAATTAGACCTGTTTGGGATGGATCGTCTTTTAATCCACATACGTTGCTCCCGATATCACTATCTTACGACCACAGGGCGATAAATGGTGGTGAAGCAGGTCGTTTTTGCAGTGGTCTAGCCGCTATCAT
>JAQWLX010000109.1 GCA_029247075.1 Halieaceae bacterium
TATTTTCAGAAGCTATTAACTCTATATGCTCTTCCTGTCGGCATTCTTCCTTTTTAATAGCCTCAAACAATTCTTCATCAAAACTTTCGATATTCATATCGCGACTAAACATCTTTACTCCTTGAAAATTTGAAACACTCCTTGAGCAAGCAAGGAAATTTAAAATCCTATTTTAAACCAGTTTTCTCAGATAGTTAATTTAGTCAGAATTAAAATCCTAGTTGCTTAAATTGGCTGTCTGCTTTTTGAAAGTATCTTAATTAGGGAATATAGTTGGATTTTATTAAATTCCAGAACAAAAACGGCTATAAGGATTTAGGAATGGCGCAATATGTTTTTACCATGAACCGAGTGGGCAAGGTAGTACCTCCAAAGAAAAAAATTTTAGACGACATTTCTTTGTCTTTCTACCCAGGAGCAAAAATCGGAGTTCTTGGATTAAATGGAGCTGGAAAATCTACGTTACTTAGGATTATGGCTGGAGTAGATAAAGATATCCATGGAGAGGCGCGTCCACTTTCAGGTATAAAAATTGGCTATCTCGAGCAAGAACCTAAACTCGATGAAAGCAAGGATGTAAGAGGCAATGTAGAGAAAGGTGTTGCTGAAGCGACAACAGCCTTGAAACGACTAAATAAATTGTATGAGGAATACGCCGAACCTGATGCAGATTTTGATGCACTTGCAAAAGAACAAGCTACCCTTGAAGATGTTATCGAGACTTTGGACGCTCACAACCTTGAACACCGACTAGAAGTTGCTGCAGACGCACTGAGACTGCCACCATGGAATTCTGAAGTTAATAGCCTATCCGGTGGTGAGCGCCGCAGGGTAGCTCTTTGTCAGTTACTGCTATCTTCTCCAGATATGCTTCTGCTAGACGAACCTACAAACCACTTGGACGCAGAAAGTATTTCTTGGTTGGAACGCTTTTTGGACGAATTCCCAGGTACCGTGGTCGCTATTACACATGATAGATACTTTCTTGATAACGCCGCTAATTGGATATTGGAACTAGATCGTGGCAAAGGTATCCCATATGAAGGCAACTATTCAGACTGGCTTTCTGCCAAAGAGCTAAGACTACAGCAAGAAAAAAATAAAGAAGCTTCTCATCAAAAAACAATCAAAGCTGAACTAGAATGGGTCAGAAGCAACCCTAAAGGCCGTCAGGCTAAGAGTAAAGCTAGATTACAACGATTTGAAGAACTTCAATCTCAAGATTTCCAAAGTAGAAATGAAACTAATGAAATTTATATTCCGCCTGGCGAGCGTTTGGGAGACAAAGTTATCGAAGTAGTTGAATTAAAGAAAAGTTTTGGCAAAAGATTGCTCTTTGAAAATGTCACTTTCACTATACCAAAAGGCAGTATTGTTGGATTAATTGGTGGAAATGGAATGGGGAAATCCACCCTATTTAAAATTCTGGTAGGTTCAGAGAAGGTAGATTCTGGAAAAATTGACATTGGCGAGACCGTACACCTCGGTTACGTTGATCAGTCTAGAGATGGTTTAACTGCGCAAAATACCGTTTGGCAGGAAGTATCGGACGAATTAGACATTATCTCGATTGGTAATTATGAAATTAATTCAAGATCTTACCTAAGTCGTTTTAATTTCAAGGGATCTGACCAACAAAAATTTGTTAAAGATCTTTCCGGCGGAGAGCGAAATCGACTACACCTTGCGAAATTACTTAAGCGAGGTGCAAATGTGTTACTTCTTGATGAACCCACAAATGATCTTGATGTGGAAACTTTGCGCGCGCTAGAAGAAGCTTTATTGGCTTTTCCAGGTTCGGCGCTGGTTATTTCTCACGATCGTTGGTTTTTAGACAGAATCTCTACTCACATCCTTGCCTTTGAAGATGAAGGGGACGTGATTTTCCATGAAGGAAACTTTTCTGAATACGAGGAAGACAGAAGATCTCGCCTCGGTCAAGCATCGCAGCAACCCCGCAGAGTTAAATATAAAAAACTAAAATGAACTCCTAACAAATTATTGATAGCGCTTCCGAGACATTAGAGACGGCTTCAATATCAAGTCCTTCTATCGAAGTTTTGGGTGCATTCCCAGCAGGAATTAATACTCGCTTAAATCCGTGTTTTCTTGCTTCCAATAACCTTTCCTGACCATTCTGGACAGGTCGGATTTCTCCTGATAACCCAACTTCACCAAATACTGCCATTTCAGAAGGCAAACTAAAATCACGCATGGAGGAGACAGTGGCGAAGATCAAAGCTAAATCAGCGCTAGTTTCAATTACTCTAATGCCGCCAACAACATTGGCATATATGTCGTGCGAAACCAAATTGACCCCTCCATGTCGGTGTAAGACAGCTAATAACATTGACATCCTGTTTTGATCTAAACCAACCGCAAGACGTCTAGGATTATCATGGGTATTTGGGTCAATAAGAGCTTGAATTTCAACAAGCAGAGGTCTAGTACCTTCCCAGACTATGGTTACAACACTTCCTGGGGTCTGGAGACCTCTGCGATCTAAAAAAATCGCTGAGGGATTTTTCACTTCCCGCATACCTCGGTCAGTCATAGCGAATACGCCGAGCTCATTAACCGCACCAAATCGATTTTTTTGGCTGCGTAAAGTTCTAAATCGATTATTTGCATCACCTTCAAGCAAAAGTGAGCAATCTACAATGTGTTCTAAAACCTTTGGTCCCGCTAGCAAACCATCTTTCGTTACATGACCAACCAAAATTAATACGGTCCCAGACTGCTTCGCAAATTGTGTTAGAACTGCAGAACACTCTCGCACCTGTGATACGCCTCCTGGAGCAGAAGATAATTCATCCAAATACATTACTTGTATAGAATCAATAACCAATACAGTCGGTTTAACATCATTTGCCACTGATAAAATATCTTGAAGCTTTGTCTCTGACATTAGATGGAGATTTTTATGAGGAAGAGCTAGACGGTTCGCCCGCAATGCCACTTGCTGCATAGATTCTTCTCCCGTGACATACAGAATATCTATAGCATCGGACAAATTACATGCCAACTGGAGAAGTAAAGTGCTTTTTCCTGCTCCTGGATTACCTCCTAATAGAGTTACTGAACCAGGCACTAATCCTCCGCCAAGAACACGGTCAAATTCTCCAAACGTTGTGGCAATTCGAAATATTTCTTCTAGTTGAACATCCGCTAATATTTTTGGAGAGCTTTTATCAGCATTGCTATTTCTTGGCTTGTATAAATTTCGAACCTGTTTAACAGATGACGTATTTTCACTAAACCGAATTTCTTCAAGAGTATTCCATGCTTCACAATGTGCGCATTGGCCTTGCCATTTATTATGTTCACCACCGCAGTCGTTACAAACAAAAGCTATCTTTTTCCCCAAAACCACAGCTCCATTGTTAAATAGCGAGAAAAAACTCTTACATCTACTAAAGATCTTGTAAGATCGATATCCTAACAGAATTCAGGAAAAACCCGCTCAGATCAATGTCAAAATATTCTCTCATTCCAGAAAGGCAATTACTGTTCTCTCCAGAGCTAGCGCAGACTATTGGTCTCGAAGAAGCTATCTTAGTTCAGCATTTAAAGGATTTATTAGATTACAATACTCCAAGAACACTCAGAGGATTTTCTTGGCTGAACATTAATCAGGACGATCTGCTTAATAATCTCCCATTTTGGAGTAATAGAGACCTTAGTAGAATCACAGAAAATCTTGTCGAAAAAGGTGTCATTCTGATTGATAAAAAATCTAATTTTGACGCAAAAGAGATTATTTTTGCACTAAATGAAAGCGCTTCCGAAAATAGTTTTAATGCTGAATTTAAAGAACAAAACTCGTCTTTAGCAGCTCCGCTATCCGCTTCATGGCTGCCAAGCAAGAATATTCTTTCTTTGCTGACATTAAATCACAATATCCCAGAGGAATTTGCGAAAGATCAAATAGAAGACTTTATCTTTTACTGGAAAGAAAGAGGAAAACCAAGTCATGCATGGGAAAATAAATTTCGACAACATGTTCTCAGCCGTTGGCGAAAATATCAGTCGGATCAATTTCCTTACGCTAGAAATAACGAATCAAATGTTTTGAATCGAACTTGGCGACCAAGTGACGATGCACTAGATATTCTGACCAAGGCAGGGATTGCATCGACATTTATTGAAGATGCTCTCCCGGAATTCATTCTTTACTGGCGAGAACGTGAGGCTACTGTAAAAGGTTTGAGCTCAAAGTTCATTCAACACGTGCGTTTGCAATGGTCAAGATATAAAAATAGTTTAGCCTGCGAATCGGAATCCGGAAGAATTTCGGAAAATTGGAAGCCAAGCGGCGATTTATTCGATATTCTAGAACTCGCTCATATTGATGCGGCCTTCGCCACCTCTGTTTTGCCAGAATTTATCCTTTATTGGCGCGAAGACGGAGGAATACACAAATCTTGGAATAGTAAATTTCTTCAGCACGTTAAATATCATTGGGCCAAACGACATCAACTGGATCAGGAGGGATATGAAAAAGAGCAAGGAGCTCATTCAAAACGCCGTACACGAGATAGAAGCATCCAAGAGGACCTCGGAGATACCACCTGGGCAGACTAAAAAATCAACTGATAAAACTCTGGTAGATGCGATCAATCGAATATTTGCACTTTTTCGACTGAATTATCATAACCAGTACTATGCAGCTTTTCAAGATGAGGACCAGTTGAGACAAATTAAACGTCTCTGGCGAGACTCTCTATCGGAGTATCCGATAGATTTACTTTTTCTAGGTGCAAAGAGAGCTATTGAATGCAGCGAATACCTCCCTACTCTCCATCAGATGCTGGTCAGCTGCCAAGAATGCATTGGTAGTCTCGGTTTACCACTAGCACGCGATGCCTTTATTGAAGCATGTCAAGCAAGTTCACCAAAGGCAGCGCAAAATTGGAGTCATCCAGCGGTTTATTTTGCTGGTCGTGATACAGGTTGGTTTTTTTTAGCTAATAATCCAGAAAAGGAAACATGGCCAGTTTTTGAAGAGAATTTTTCTATCTATATTCGTAAAGTATTCCTAGGAGATAAATTGGCGATACCAGCATCCGATGCAGATCAGTCGCAAAAATCTAACCCTTTAACAAAAGCACAGAAAAAAAATGAATTAAAAAGGTTACGCGAAAAGCTGGGAATATAAACTCCTAGTCGGCCTGAAAAAACTGGCTTTAGCATTTATTTAATCCCTATATGAGGAACGAGCCAAGTTCTCAAACCGAGTATATTCTCCTAAAAATGCTAACCAACACTTCCCTGTTGGGCCATTCCGTTGTTTTCCAATAATTATTTCGGCGGTTCCTTTGTCTGATGACTCTTCGTTATACACCTCATCACGGTAAATAAAGAGTATTACATCCGCATCCTGCTCGATCGCACCTGATTCTCGTAAATCTGCGTTCTGGGGACGCTTATTAGGTCGCTGCTCAAGAGCTCGATTCAATTGAGAAAGGGCAATCATTGGACAATTGAATTCTTTGGCAATAGCCTTTAAATTTCTCGAAATCTCCGAGATCTCTGCGACTCTTCCCTCTGATGACCCAGCAACCTGCATCAGTTGCATGTAATCGATCATTATTAGACCTAATTCTCCACTTTCCCTGACAACTCTTCGTGCTCGAGTACGAATCTCTGTAGGAGTAAGTGCTGAAGAATCGTCGATAAATAATGGAAGATCCTGAAGTTTACTCGCCGCTGTCGATAATTTAGTCCAATCATCTTTTTCAAGCTTTCCTGATCTTATCTTCTTTTGGTCAATACGACCCAAGGAAGCTAGCATTCGCATTATCAAACTTTCGGAAGACATTTCTAAACTAAACACTAGAACAGGCTTTTCTTGGTTAAGTGCGGCGTGCTCTACCAAGTTCATTGCAAAGGCTGTCTTGCCCATGGAAGGACGCCCAGCCACAACTACGAGATCGGAGCGTTGAAGTCCCGAAGTCATATTATCCAAATCCTTAAAACCAGTACTGACACCCGTTAAATCTGATCCGGATTCATAGAGCTCCTCTATACGATCGATCGCTGATGTTAAAAGAGGTTTTATCTCTCTCAACCCACCTGATCCCTGTTCACCGTCAGAAAGACGCATAATTTTTCGTTGCGCTTCATCAACGATATCAGATGAAGATCTGCCTTCCGGATTGAACCCACTCTCTGCAATTTCTTGCGATGTTTGGATCAAATTTCGAAGAATTGCGCGCTCTCTAATGACTGCTGCGTACGCTTTGATGTTAGAAACGCTAGGAGTTTTCTCGGCAAGCTCAGAAATATAGGCTAGTCCACCCACAGTCTCCAGAACACCTTGTGCCTGGAGCTTATCTGCCAGTGTAATAATGTCAATTGGATCATTTTCTTCAGCGAGTAAGGCGATTTCACGAAATATTTGCCGATGATTAGGGCGGTAAAAATCATCTGAATTTATTTGGTCAGATACTGCTTCCCAGGCGTCTGAAGAAATCAACAGACCTCCTAGAACAGATTGTTCAGCCTCTAGAGAATGAGGATGAAAATTAAGGCGAGAAACTTCCGGATCGGATGAAAGAATATAGTCTGAAATGACTTGCGGTGAATCATAACCTTCCATAGCTTTAGTTTATCCCTTTCACGGGTACCAAGACTAGCGCAAACTAACGATCGAAAAAAGAAAAACCTAGCAAACTTATAGAGAGTATTTCTTGGAATATATCCCTATTCCTGAACGATAGAAACATTAACGGTAGCAGAGGCATTTCCATGCAACTGAATCGAAACCTGATATTCTCCCAACTGTCTCAAAGCACCATCTGGTAAACGAATTTCAGACTTGTCCACTTCGCATCCCGCTGAACTTACTGCTTCTGCAATATCTCTTGTGCCAATAGAGCCGAATAACTTACCTTCTTCACCAGCATTGGCTGGAATTTCAATGATTTCCAGAGATTCTATACTTGACGCTCTAGCTTCTGTCTTGGCAACCAATTCTGAGGCGGCTTTTTCTAACTCTGCTCTTCGCACTTCAAGCAAGGAAATATTTTCTTCAGAAGCGGGAACAGCCTTACCTTTAGGAATAAGAAAATTTCTACCATATCCGGATTTAACCTGAACTTTTTCTCCCAGCTCACCCAAACTAGCTATATTTTCCAAAAGAATAACTTCCATAGCAAACTCCTTACTTTGAGTACTTACAAATCATTAGATTTTTCGTCATTTTGAGGACGCTCCACAGGCATGTTTCCTTTAGACCAATTCCTACGAAAATCATATGCACTATCAACAACAGCAAGCAGGAGCACCCCTAATTTAGCCCAATCTATTACTAACCAAAGCAAATAAAAAAGTGATAGTCCTAATGTTCGAGATCTCCAATACTGCGCTTTAGCATGTACTAAAGAAATACCTGCAACGGTTAAAGGCAATCCAAAAAATCCTGCCCAACTTTGATAACCTTGCATACTAGATACTAAAGCAAATCCTATAGCTAATGGAAATGTTACTAGTGGTGAGTAACGAAGAGCTCTAAATTCGACACCAAATCCCCCTGGATTGTATAGTGCCGCTTGCCAGAATCTAGCCAAAAACAAACAAAGTATTGCGGTAGCTAAGTTAGCGACGCCAATCATTCCGATTACTAATCTTTCGCTAGGAGGTTCAAAAGAAAGAGTTTGCCCAGAATTTTCCATCTGTCCTTTTAAAGAGGAAATAAGTTCACCGAAAGCTGCCACCACCTGATCGATCATTGGTGGAGATAACCAAAGTAAAAACAAAACAAGAATAACACCCAAAGGAACGCATGCGAGCGTTGTCACAGCCAAGCTAGCGGTTCTGCGAAGAATGACCGCGAGAAAAAATGTTCCTGACAATTGCATTATAGGGTTAACGTCACCGAGCTTCACATACAAAAACACCCCTCCCAGAAAACCCCACAATAATAAAAATCCACCTTCTCCAATACCTTTCCGTAAAGTTACCAGTCCAACCACTGCTGCTGCCAACCAGGAAAAAAAGGCACTGGTAACGCTTAGCATAACAAGTGCGAGTGCTTGAAAACGCCCATTCATTGCCAATTTCGCGAACCAGATCAAAATATAACCCTAAAGCATAGTTGGAGAGCATCGGCCGAGAAAAATGTCTCCATATTTAATTACTTGTGTGCATCTGAATAAGGAAGTAATGCAAGAAATCTAGCTCTTTTAACTGCAGTAGCTAACTGGCGCTGATATTTTGATTTGGTACCAGTGATGCGGCTTGGTACGATCTTTCCTGTTTCAGTGATATACGCCTTAAGAGTATCGAGATCTTTGTAGTCGATTTCCTTAACACCTTCAGCAGTAAAACGACAATATTTCCTTCGCCTAAAAAACCTTGTCATTACCTATTACTCCTCTTCTTCCACATTATCATTGATCAAATCTTCTTTCTCATCCAAAGGAGCATTATCACTAGAATTATCTTCGCTTCCTTCCTCAGATTGAGCTGATATATCGTGATCATCGTCGGCCGATTCATCAGGATTATACTCAGACCCTTCATTAGATTCGGCCTGTTTTTCCTCATAACGTGTTTTGCGCTCTCGATTTTCTTTCTCTACTTTCATGATTAACGATTCTTCAGTATCTGCAGAAGTTCGACGAATCACAAGATTTCGAATAACTGCATCGTTAAAACGAAAAGTAGCATTTAACTCTTCCATTGCATCATGAGTAGCTTCAACATTCATCAATATATAATGAGCTTTGTGAATCTTACTAATCGGGAACGCCAACTGCCTTCGACCCCAGTCTTCAGTTCGATGAACTTTTCCACCGTCTTTTTGAATGGTATTTGTGTAACGCTCTATCATCCCAGGAACTTGTTCAGATTGATCGGGATGAACTAAGAATACGATTTCGTAATGTCGCATAAACTACCCCTTTTGAGTTAAGCCACCATTTAAATGTGCAGCAAGGAGAACAAAACGCCTGATAAAGGCGCAACTTTTTTTGAGGGGGGAGATACTACAGATTTCAAGCAATCTGATCAAGGGCTTAAAATTAAGCAGACCCGCGCTGCCGCACCGACTCAAACATGCAAATACCTGCGGCCACCGAGACATTTAAACTGGTCACTGATCCGCCCATCGGAATTCGAAAAATTGAATCGCAGTTCTCTTGTGTCAATCTCCTCAGTCCTTTTGATTCTCCTCCTAGGACAATCGCAACATCATCTCTTAAATCGACATCATATATTTGCTTTTTTGCCTTCTCTGTAGCTCCATAGATCCAGACACCTTGTTTTTTTAGTTGGCGCAAAAACCTCGCAAGATTGGTCACCTGAAATATCGGCACCACTTCTGCCGCTCCACAAGCCACTTTACGAACAACAGGTGTAATACCAACCGATTTGTTTTTTGGAATCACCACTGCAGTCGCTCCAGCTGCATCACTTGTTCGAAGACAAGCACCTAGGTTTTGAGGATCAGTAATACCATCTAAAATTAGAATTAAAGCCTTACCTTCTGCTTTTTCAATTAGCAAAGTTAACTTTCCAAGATCTAATTCTATTGAAGAAACTTCTTTCAATTCTTCCTTAATCTGGACAATCGCTCCTTGATGTTTTTCTGGCACCATTTCATTGAGAGAATTTTTTGAACAGATTTGAGTATTGATATTCTTAGCAATAGCTAATTTATATAATTTCTGCTTTCTTTTATCAGTTATGTTCTCTTTTAGAAATAGACAAATTACGTCGTTGGGACGATTTATCAAAATAGATTCAACTGCGTGAATTCCAAAAACGTAAAGCATGATTTAACCTGCCCCTACCACGGCATTATTTCTTTGCTTTAAACGACTATTACTTTTCTTTTTATAATTACCTTTCTTATTGTTTTTTTTGCGAAGTCCCTTTGATTTGCTCGCCAACTCTAAGTCAATCTTTTTGTCTTCCAAATTGACCATAGCTACCAGCACCTCAAACTGATCTCCAATGCTAAAATGCACACCAGTCCTCTCTCCGGATAAGCGTTGCCGCGATGCATCAAAAGCATAGTAATCTCTAGGAAGAGAAGTTACATGCAAGAGTCCATCGATATGAATATCTTTAAGCTCTATAAAAAGACCGAAATTGGCTACGCCACTGACGGTGCCCGAATATTTCATTCCAATACAATTGCTAAGATATTCACATTTCAACCATTGTTTAACCTCTCTCGTTGCATCATCAGCTCTGCGTTCAGTCATTGAAAATTTTTCTCCAAAAACAATTATCTTTTCAAGATCGTATGGATAGATCTTCTCTGAATAAGTTTTTTTATTTTCTGATGATGAAGAATTATGTGTTTCTTCCTTCTTCGTGTTAACAATAACTGATCGAATTGCGCGATGAACCAATAAATCTGGATATCGACGAATTGGCGAAGTAAAGTGCGAGTAAGTAGTGTAGTTCAAACCAAAGTGTCCCTTATTATCTGGCTGATACACAGCCTGCCTAAGAGATCTCAACAACATAATTTGAATAATAGAAGAATCTTGTCTTTCTTCGACCTGCGCAAGAATTCGTTGATAATCGATAGGCGATGGCTTTTCACCCCCTTTTAAATCCAAACCTAATTCGCCCAAAAACAGTCGGAGATTGACTAGCTTTTCAGCGGTGGGCCCTTCGTGAACCCGATAGAGGGTAGGTACGCGATTTGCCTCTAGAAATTTCGCCGCGGCCAAGTTGGCACATAGCATACACTCCTCGATAAGACGGTGCGCATAGTTACGTTCGATTGGCACAATTTTCTCTATTTTTCGAAAATCATCAAAAATAATTCTAGTTTCTACTGTGTCAAAATCTATCGCACCTCTTCTAGATCTTGCATCAGCTAATGTTTTGTACAAATCAAAAAGTCTAAGAAGATTTGAATTTACATCAGGATTACCTTCCAGATCATCGTTTCCTTCCAGAATGTTGTAGACCTGTCCATAGGTGAGACGCGCCTTAGATTTAATTACACTCTCATAAAACGCAAAGTGATTAGATTCTCCTTGCCTATTTATATGAATTTCACAAACTAAAGCTAAACGATCCTCTAACGGAAGCAAAGAACATAGCCCATTAGAAAGGGTTTCTGGCAACATAGGGACAACGCGATCTGGAAAATAGACAGAGTTACCTCTATTAATCGCTTCTTCATCAAGCGCTGTATTTGGTCGAACATAATGGGAGACATCCGCAATAGCTACCCACAAACGCCATCCATCATCTTTTTCTTCACAATATACTGCATCGTCATAATCACGAGCGTCCTCACCATCGATGGTCACAAATGCTCGTCCACGCAAGTCTAATCTGCTCTCTATTTCAGCCAAATTGGGCGGCTCAAAAGATCTAGCTTCAGCTAAAACATGATCATGCCAAAAACAAGGTATATCGTGCGAACGAATAGCAACTTCGATTTCTAAGCCTGGATCAAGATGTCCACCAAGGACTTCTATTATTTTACCTCTAGCACTAAGTCGCTTGATTGGATAATCAGTAATCTCCACCTGGACTATCTGACCTGTTTCTGCTTTCTTTCGCTTAGCTGGTGCAACCAATATCTCATTTGAGATTCTTGGATTATCGGGCAACACAAATCCAACCCCATTTTCTTGATAATATCTTCCGACCAAGGACTTATGCGCTCTTTTAAGAACTTCGACAATCTGACCCTCTTGACGCCCACGGCGATCTATATTGGTAACCTTTACTAAGACTTCATCTTGATCAAAAACTAATCGCATCTGTTCACTGTTAAGGTATACGTCATCATTTTCAGAATTGGGTATAGCGAAACCATATCCGCCTGAATGTCCCTGCACCTTGCAATGCAACAGATGAAACTTGTCTGTCAACCCGAAGGAACCTTGCCGGTCAACCATGATTTGACCGTCGCGACGCATCGCCCGCAAGCGCTTTTCTAATATTCCGATTTGATGTTTTTCCGTCAGACCAATTTTCTTTGCGATGCGTTTAATTTTCATTGGTTCACCAGCTTTTCTTAGCAGGGTAAGAATTGCTGTCCGACTTGCGATCGGATTGGAATACCGTTGAGCTTCTACTTCAGCCTCAGGATCTGAGAATCTGGGTCTCTTTTTCATAAGTCATTGTACATTGCTCATCGAAAATAGGAGAATTTCTAAGTTATGAGAACATTTGGTGATTGACAGAAATACAACCGAAAAGTATCGTCAAAGACACTTGTCAATTTAAACCTACCTGTGCCCAGGTGGTGGAATTGGTAGACACGCTAGCTTCAGGTGCTAGTGGGGGCAACCCCGTGGAGGTTCAAGTCCTCTCCTGGGCACCAAATAAACTTACAACGATCTAATGCTAATTCATTAACGTGTGGTTATTGGGATAATTGCTGGAAGTAACACCATGCAACTTACTAGATTTCATCAGCGATTTCTAAGTGCTGCCTCATAAGATCTGGAATGGATTTTAGGTCGCGACGACCAAGTCCACACTCCGTTGCTATAACGAAGCGAGGAACTATTCGCTTGGCCGTTTCAATTCGGCGTAATGTTGCTTCCTTTCCATCGGTATGATGAACTAATCCAAGGTAGAGATCCGTAGATTCTGCAAGATCAAAATTAGCGAGCGGGGTAAAACAGTCTAGGTCGTCTCCTTCTTAAGGCACGGGCATAGAAATCAAGAGGTATTTTTTTGGGCTTTAGTGATAGCGCCTGACATTAAACTGGCTTAAATCGAAGTTCATGAGAGTATACATTAGCGCCTCAACCCCACCATTACGCATCTCAGTTTTTATGGAGGCAAAATAGCCATGATCTTCGGCCTTGGACTCATCGATGTTTAATACACAGTACCGACGTTCTTTTGGACCCGTCGGGACGGCCCAATCTTCATTGGTCGCGAAAATAAACCGAGCATAGTTATCAACCAGAATCGGATCCTTGAACTTTGCCTCCATCATTCGGCGTGATTCGGTGATGATGCCTTTGAGCTGACCTGCTTCTTTCTTATTACCACCCCATACTATTTCATCAGCAAACACTACCAATGCTGAAGAGAGATGAGCATTAAACTTACCAAGGAGGTGATCCATAGTCAGTAGATGTTGAAAGTGGTCTCCAAAGATTGTGCCAAAGTACTTAGCAAACGTCCCTTTACCTGTCCCTTGAGAACCTTGGAGGACCAAAGCCACACCGGGTAACTCAGCGGGTTTTTGTATAGCATGTGCCATCCATCCCAAAACATAGTCATATAAATCTTGATCACCAGAGCAGATTATCTCCCTGATATGTTGGAGATAACGATCACAAGTGCCACGACTTGGTTCAACCGGAAAGCCTTTAAAGAGGTTATATGAGGAGCTACCGCATTGCTCTGTTGGATCAAAAACTAGATTATCAAATCGTCTTGTAGCTTCAGATTCAATCCATATTTTAGTCGCGGCTCTTCGATCAATCTTTAAATTGGCGTGCCATAAACGAAAATCGTTATAAGTCATAAATATCGGAGTTTTATCTTCTCTGACGATGACTGTCTTACCGCCAATCATCACAACAGCATGATTGTCATTAAGTCGTTTCAGGATATGTCGCGTCTTGCCATGTTCAGCTTCATCTTTCGCTTTAATCCTATGGTAAGTCGATATTATCTCCTCATCGGGTAACGGAGGGTTATTGAGTTTGTTCCAGCCATTGAGTGCTTGAATAGCCTCATGATCAGGCAAACAGTTATAGATTAGCTGCCCCGCAAGACTCGTCAGTGCCGTATTACGTGAACCTTCGTTGCAACCTAGAGTGAGTGAATGGCGACGCATCACTTCATTTGTTGGTGCGAGATCCGATATGGCTTGCTTAAAATCCGCAAGCGAATATCGATTTACTTTTTCAGGGCAGTCAATAGTGACCATAAATGGGTCACCCTTGGGGTGATAGAATCCAGGAACTCGCATAATCCTTCCCAAATCGCAAACGGCGGGATCGGATTCTAAGATCTGAGCAATTCTCTGCTGCATTGGCTTGAACTGATCCAGAGTACAGTCATCTATTAACCAGTAAGCGTGGTACTTACCAGGGCTGGTATTGACTTTGAAGCTTGGCCTCAGTGGTATGCGATCAAGATGACTTAGTGGCTGTCCGTCAAAGTCCGCAAACAAGGCGCGCACGCTCGTGATATTTGCACTTTTAATATCTTTGCCGTCAGTCTCGTTAATAGTGACAAAAATGCCGTAACCGTCGCTATTGAGAGCACTCAGCTCATTGAAGTGGTCTTCCAGCGTACCTCGGGAAGGACTTCACTACATCCACGCCAATGGCTCTCCAGTCATAATCATGACTTAGTTCGTTCAACGATGAGAAGAACAAAGATGTATCAGCGTACGCCACTGTACAACTGGGGTTTAACTTGTTAGCGATAAACATGTATTTACTCCATTTTTAGAGCAAACGGCCCCTTTTTACTCAAAAAAAGAGTGAGTCATGTAGACTCATTGACGCTAGACTTGATCCGATCTTATCTAGGTGGTGACGTTTAGATGTGAGGTTCGCAGGAAATACCTGCACACAAACGTACTGGCCCATTAGTGTTTAACAATCAATAGTCTATCTTTGTATTCTGATTCATCGTTGGTTGAGGACGGCAATTCCATTTGCCGACGAAGAAACGATACCATATATAGTATATAGATCAATTAAGTGTCACAAAATATAGTGTTTTTAACCTATGAGTGATCTTGAGATCAAATGAAATACAAGGTTCCATAGTCATAATCGAAAACAAGGTTCCTAGTTGAAAAAAGGGGAAAGGTGGGCTTTCTCACCGAGGTGGGGCAGATAAATCAGATCTATCTTTGATTTAGCTTTCTATAAAGTGACCGCACACTAATGCCCGCTACTTCCGCTGCCTTTTCCTTGTTGCCGTACTTGGTCATTAAATTTTGCAAATAGGCCAGCTCAGAGGTTTTTAGATCCACTTTATCCAATTCAATGTCTGCGCTGATTTGAGTATCAATATCAAAACATTTATCGATTAAATTCTGATCTATAACATGGGTTTCTGCCAGTACAGTGGCGCGGGCCAGGACATTACGCAATTCGCGAATATTGCCTTTGTAGTCCCAGCTGCTAAGGCGCTTCATTGCAGATCCAGTAAGCTGCCAGGCTTGCTCTGGCGAGATGCGATGGATAAGTGACTTGGCGATAGCTGGAATATCATCGCGGCGCTCGGCCAGAGAAGGCAGATGAATAGGAAATACATTTACACGATAGAATAAATCCTGACGAAATCTGCCCTGATCTACCATTTCGGCGAGGTTTTTATGTGAGGCACAGATCAGTCGAAAGTTACTTATTTTAACCTCGGCGCTGCCCACCGACCTGTAGGTGCCGGTCTCTAATAGCCGCAGTAATTTTACTTGCATAGGCATTGGAATATCTGCCACTTCATCTAAAAATAATGTGCCGCCGTTAGCCTGCTCTATAAGTCCGGGCTTGTTAAATTGTGCGCCTGTGAATGCTCCCTTCACATGGCCGAACAGTTCACTTTCGAACAGAGAATCGGTAAGTCCAGCGCACTCCAGAGTAACCATAGGGTTATCACTGCGAGCGCTGGTCATATGAATGGCTCTGGCTGCCAGCTCCTTACCTGTGCCAGATTCTCCTTTAAGCACTACAGATAGATCGCTCTGTCCTACGCGGCTAATCACTTCCAGCATCTTTAAAAAAGCAGGGCTTGCACCAATCATTTGCTGGTCGGCGACAATCCCGCTGGCGAGAGGAACAGGCCGCAAAAGCTCGACAAAGAATAACAGTTGTCGCTGGTCGTCAAAGATAGGCAGCATCTCGACATCTACATGCTCCTTGCCGTGGGGAGTTTGATGAATATGCAAAACACGTTCTTTGCGCTGTGATATCAGAGCTGCGCTGAGAGGGCAGGATTCTCCTGCCTGGTCGCAGGGGACATGGTAGCCGTGCGAGATGTTGTAGCAGCTAGGCTGTTGATCCAGTTCTAGCGCACCAAAGGCTTTGCGGTATTCAGAGTTGTAAGCAAGGATTTCATAATTGGCGGAGACCAGTATGGCAGGGCAGTCATAGCCTTCGAGCATAGCACTTAGGTTGCGCTGAGATTCAGCATCAGACTGGATGAGATCCAAATAATTGCCAACTTTAGTTAAAATTTTGTCAATTTTGGCAATTCATTAGCTTCAGGTCAAGATAAATCTGCCTAAACCCCAGTAGATAAGCAGCAAACGAACTTGGCACGCTAAGTGCTAACTTAAACGTTAAGTACAACAGTGTAGGACCGGTCATCAGAGTGGAGTGTTAATTAGATATTAATGGAGGGTATGTGAAAAATTTGCAAAAAGTCGCTATTACAGCTGCTAACAACTTAGCTGTTGAGCCAGACGTGGCGGTTTTTTTTGACCAAGACAGCAACACCTTTTCTTATGTAGTCAGAGATCCGCAATCTCAAGCCTGTGCGATAATTGATTCTGTGCTCGACTTCGACTATCCGTCTGCCAGTATAGGCTACAGCAGTGCTGATGCCATTATGGAATATATTCAAGAACGCAACCTGTATGTGGAATGGCATATCGAAACTCATGTCCATGCAGAGCATTTGTCTGCTGCCCCCTATTTGCAGAAGTACTTGGGCGGTAAGTTGGCGATTGGTGAGCATGTTGTCACTGTGCAGGAAACCTTCGGAAAAATCTTTAATGAGGGTACTGACTTCCAACGCGATGCGAGCCAGTTTGACCATCTTTTTAAAGACGGAGAAACTTATGCCATAGGTAACCTAGAGGCTATTGCGCTTCACACCCCGGGTCATACGCCCGCTTGTATGGTCCATGTGATTGGCAAGTCGGCCTTTGTTGGCGATACTATCTTTATGCCAGACAGTGGTACTGCGCGGGCTGATTTCCCCGGCGGAAGTGCTCAAGTGCTGTATCAGTCTGCGCAGAAAATTTTAAATTTATCTCCAGATACCAAGCTCTATATGTGCCATGACTATGGTGCCGAGGGTCGCGAAGTCGAGTACCAAACTACAGTCGCCGAACAGCAGTACAATGTACATTTAGGCAACAACGCTACAGAAGATCAGTTTGTCGCTCTGCGGGAAAAGCGGGATAGCGGTCTTGGCATTCCTCGACTAATGATTCCAGCTATCCAAGTCAATATGCGTGCTGGCCATTTCCCTCCAGCTCAAGACAATGGTGCGGTCTATTTAAAACTTCCCATTAATAGTCTGTAAAAATCAAAAAAAATAGCAATGAGGAAAAACAATGAAAATAATAACTGTCAGTGAGACATTTTCGATTTCTGATCAAATTCATATTGAAGATATTGCCCAGCTTGCTGAGCAGGGCGTGCAGCTTATTATTTGTAACCGACCGGATGGCGAAGCAGCGGATCAACCCAGTGTAAATAGTATTGTCGGGGCGGCAGCAGACAAGAATATAGAGTTGATCCATATGCCCTTCGTTGCAGGTGACCTGACGGAAGATATTACAGCTCGTTTCCGCGAGCTGATAGCGAGCAATTCAAAAGCTCATGCCTATTGCCGAACTGGTAATCGCTCTTTGCAGTTATGGCACAGCGTCTGTTCGGAGCAGCTTGAAAAAAAACTTTCTGCGGGGCAAAACATAAGCAAGGCGACACAGCGTTTCGACGTTGCGGTTATAGGTGCCGGCGCCGGTGGTATAGCCGTATCAGCCAGTCTGCTAAAAAGAGACAGCAAGCTTCGTATTGCGCTAATTGAACCTTCTACTAAGCATTATTATCAGCCCGGATGGACCATGGTTGGTGGCGGTGTATTTAAGGCTAAGTCCACTGAGCGTGACATCAGTAAACTAGTGGATAAGCGTGTTAGCTTACTGCAGCAGACGGTTACAAAAGTTAAGCCCGATATCAATATTGTGGTTTTGCAAGATGGTACTCAGGTGCACTACGAGCAGCTGGTGGTCGCTCCTGGATTAACTATTAACTGGGGCGCTATAGAAGGTCTTGAAGAAACGCTGGGTAAAAATGGTGTAACCTCAAACTATCGCTACGATTTGGCCCCCTACACCTGGGAGCTGGTGAAAAAAACTCAGCGTGGTAAAGCGATTTTCACTCAGCCGCCTATGCCTATTAAGTGCGCGGGCGCGCCGCAAAAGGCACTGTATCTTTCCGCAGACCACTGGCTGAAAACCAAGCGCCTAGACAATATCGATATAGACTTTTGCAATGCTGGCGGTGTGCTGTTTGGAGTCCCTGCCTATGTCGGAGCGCTGCAGTCCTATATGGATAAATATGGTGTTAGTCCGAGTTACAACCACAATCTGGTGAAAGTTGATGGCGACGAGCGTAAGGCCTGGTTTGATGTTACCGATGTTGAGGGAAATAAATCGCAGATATATAAGGGCTTCGATATGTTGCATGTCTGCCCAGTGCAGCAGGCTCCTGCATTTATAGCTGACAGTGGTCTGGCCGATCAAGGTGGCTGGTTGGCGGTAAATCCCTATAGTCTTTGCCACTCAGAGTATCCTAATATCTGGGGCCTTGGCGACGTAATGAATACCACCAACGCCAAGACGATGGCCGCGGTGCGCAAACAGGTACCAGTGGTGGCTAAAAATATCATCTCTGTTCAAGCAGGTCAGACGCCAGTTGCAAAATACGATGGCTATGGCTCGTGTCCCCTGACGGTAGAGCGCGGCAAGGTTATCTTGGCCGAGTTTTGCTATGGCGGCCGTGTAGCTCCTAGCTTCCCCAGTTGGATCAATGTCGAAACCAAGCCAACTAAATTAGCCTGGTGGCTCAAAAGCCTGGCTCTTCCCTTTGTCTATTGGCATATGATGTTAAAGGGCCGAGAGTGGTTGACCCACTGTCCAGAGGAAAAAGTCTAAATGGACAAAGCTAGCGACTACCTGCCTGCATTGAAGTGGGTGCGCAGCTACAGCAGGGAGGACCTAAAAGCGGATATGGTCGCCGGACTCGTGGTAACAATGATGCTGATTCCCCAGTCATTGGCCTATGCACTGCTGGCCGGCGTGCCAGCTGAAGTTGGGCTCTATGCCAGTATCCTGCCTCTAATTGCGTATAGTCTATTTGGCAGCAGTCGGACATTGTCGGTTGGTCCGGTGGCAGTTGTGTCGTTAATGACTATGGTCAGTCTCAGTAATATTGTCGCTCAAGGCAGTGCGGATTATTTGAGCGCTGCCATTGCTCTTGCATTTTTGTCAGGGTTATTTCTCCTAATTATAGGTCTTTTCAAGTTGGGCTTTGTGGCCAACTTTTTGTCTCACACAGTCGTTTCAGGCTTTATTACCGGCTCGGGGATAATTATCGCCCTGAGTCAGATAAGGCATCTGCTGGGCACCTCTGGTGCGGGAGACACATTACCGACTATCGTTCTATCTCTTCTAAACAGCAGTGACAGCGTGCAAATAGACACAGCAGTACTTGGGGTTGCGGTACTAATCTTTCTGTTCTGGGCGAGAACTGGTGTGGCACCTATTTTTAAGCGTATGGGTATGCCAGATAGCGATGCCCAGCTTGTGGCAAAGGCGGCGCCAGTATTAGCGGTGATCACTACATTACTGCTGGTCTGGATGTTCGACCTTGAACCAGCTGGAGTTGCCGTTGTTGGCAGTATTCCAAGTGGCCTGCCTACGCTGGCCTTGCCCCAGCTTTCCTATGCGCTATTTCAGCAGCTGTGGTTGCCTGCTTTGAGTATCGCCATTATTGGCTATGTAGAGTCTATATCCGTAGGCAAAACTCTGGCGGTGAAACGCCGAGAAAACATAGACCCAAACCAGGAGCTAATAGCTCTGGGGTCTGCTAATCTTGCCTCTGCATTTTCTGCAGGCTTTCCCGTCACCGGTGGCATTTCTAGAACTGTAGTGAACTTTGATGCCGGCGCTAAAACTCAGGCAGCTAGCATTTTTGCTGCTTTGGGAATAGCAGCGGCAGCGATGTTTTTGACTCCTGCATTATATTTTCTGCCCAAGGTTACATTGGCAGCCACCATCATTGTTGCCGTACTAACTGTTGTCGACTTTTCAATATTGAGAAAAACCCGGCGCTTCTCGACGAATGATTTTCGTGCCGTGGCTATTACATTATTAGGTACGCTGTTATTTGGTGTAGAAGTGGGTCTCCTCTGTGGGGTTGTGGTGTCAATTTTACTCTACCTGTATCGCACATCGGTGCCCCATGTGGCTGAAGTGGGATTGGTGGAGGGCACTCAGCATTTTCGCAATATTCAGCGTTACCAAGTGACCACAGAGCCATCAGTTCTAAATTTACGTGTCGACGAAAGTCTGTTTTTTGCCAACGCATCAGTACTAGAAAATCTTATTTATCAGAAGGTCTACGCGAATGATCAGATCGCTCACGTGGTACTGATTTGCTCGGCGGTAAATGAGATTGATTACAGTGCCTATGAGATGCTTGAGCAGGTTAATCAGCGACTTGCAGAACAGGGTATAAGTCTAAATCTGTCAGAGGTGAAGGGACCAGTCATGGATGCGTTGCGTTATTCCGGCTTGGCCAAACAGTTGAGCGGAAGTATTTATTTAACCCAATTTGATGCATTTCAGCATCTAAAAGCTATTTCTAATAATTAGCAATTTTTACAGGAGCTATACAGATAAGGAAGTTTGATCCATTTATTTTATCGCGAATTCAGTTTGGTACCAATTGGCCTAGATTTATGGAAAAGGTCGGCAATATTGCCGGTCCTCTGCTGGGCTATGAGGTACTGACCGCTTTCTTTATGGAAGCCTCATTTCTGGGCATTATGCTGTTTGGTAAAGACAGGGTGTCTGAGCGAGTTCATTTGATATCCACAGTTCTCGTGGTCGTGGGAACAACGTTCTCGGCGTTCTGGATCCTCAGTTTAAACTCCTGGATGCAAACGCCAGCCGGCTATGAAATTCGAGATGGTATTTTCTACGCCACAGACTGGTGGCAAATTATATTTAACCCCTCTTTTCCTTATCGCATGACTCATATGCTGTTGGCCAGCCTGCTGACCAGTGCCTTTATGATAGCGGGTATCAGTGCCTGGCGAATACTCAGATCAAAAGATGGGCCTAGCACCTGCGGCTATTGCTGCGTTCTAGTTTGATTGCTGCCGCAGTACTTACGCCAACCCAGATCTTGATAGGTGACCTTCATGGACTCAATAGCTTTGAGCACCAGCCGACCAAAATTGCTGCAGTAGAAGCTGTTTGGGAAACAACCAGTGGTGTGCCATTCACCCTTATGGGTATGCCTAATGAAAAAACCAAGACTACGTATTTCGCAATCAAAATTCCTAAGTTGGCCAGCCTCGTGCTGGTGCATGACGCCGAGGGTGAATTGTCTGGACTTGATCAGTTTGAGGAAGAACACCCACCGGTGGCGGCGGTTTTTTGGTCATTTAGGGTCATGGTAGGGGTGGCTATGCTAATGCTTATTATGAGCTGGTATGGCTGTTGGAAACCATTGCGTAACAGCACATTTAGCAAATTCTATTTAAGGCTGCTGGCGCCGATGGCATTTCCAGGATGGGTTGCCGTACTCGCAGGTTGGTATGTTACCGAGATTGGTCGCCAGCCGTGAGTAGTCTATGGATTGCTGCGCAGCAGAAATGTAGTTGCAGAACATCCTCCTGAGATTTTGCTCGGTACACTGATTGGCTATTTGACGCTCTATGTGTTTTTGCTAATCTCTTATATAGGCGCGCTGGCTCACCTGTCTTCAAAACCACCGCACTCTGGCGTGGTGATGCATGAATATCATCTTAATAATCAGGGTCGTTCATAGGGAGGTACCTTGGAACAGTTTTTACCTATAGCTTTTATGCTGGTCATGGGGCTGGCGCTGCTAATTTATGTAATTCTAGATGGCTATGATCTGGGTGTAGGTATGTTATTACCCTTCGCGAATGATCAGCAAAAAGACCTGATGATTGCCTCTATTGGACCATTTTGGGATGCCAAGAAAGAGCGCTGGAATAAAATTTTCTTTGCCGGCTCTGTTATCGCATCTGTCTCCCAAGGCTGGATGCTGGGTTCCTATATAACCAGACTTAAGGGCAACCTTACCAGTGGTTTATTCTCTGCGCTGATAGCAGTCACCTTGCCCTCACTGTATGTGCTGCTGGGGGCTGCATGGTTGATGATAAAAACTGAAGACAAAATAATTTACAATGCGCAGCGATGGGCAAGGCTAGCCATAGTGCCCATGGGGCTGAGGTTGCTGTTAGTGTCTATAGCCACTCCGATAGTCAGCTCCAGTATCCTAGCAAAGTGGTTTACCATGCCCAATGCTCTAGGACTGCTACCTATTCCTCTTAGCTGCATACTGATTTATGGGCGCGTGCTGTGGGTCTTCCGCAGGCCGGATATATTAATAAAAGGCTATGCCTGGACTCTGTTCGCCGGCTTGGTGATTACTGTCTGATGGCCTCTTTGGGCCTAGCCTATAGTCTGTTTCCCTATATTGTTATAGATCGTCTGACAATCTGGGAAGTTGCTGCCGCTACGGAATCTCTCCAAATAATTTTTTATGGTGTGGCAGTAACCTTACCGGCAATTATTGGCTACACAATATTTATCTACAAGATTTTTCACGGCAAGGCCAGAGAGCTATCTTATGAGTAGGACTTGGTGATGGACAGGTATGTGAAGTAGCAAAAGATGTAACAAAAAAAGATCTTTAAACTCATTAAACTTATATTAATCAGTAGCTTAAATCTGAAGTGCAGTTCCCGCCACCTCTACGATATTTGATGGGACGTTGCTGAAACTAAGCAATAGCAACGTCTTGTGGTTCTAGTGTTTCACTTTGTGGCAGCAAAACTCACGCTTTGCTACACACGGTTCTACACATGGAAATACAAACCTACCTCACTAAACGAAATAGTGTTTACCATTTCAAAAGGCGTATTCCAAAAAACCTTGTATCTACCCTAGGCAAAAATGAAGTGGTACGCTCTTTAAAGACTAGTGATCTTAGAGCTGCCAGAAGAGCAGCAATAATTATGGTTGAAAAGAAACAAAGAATATAAAGATAGATTAAATAATCATAATGAATGGTTAAAGGAGTACATCAGCTAGTACACCCTCCATTACCAGTACCTAATACAACTACTGATGCCCTGAAACCTTTGCAAACACTGGGGATTCTTAAGGAAACCTATGTGGATTTAGTGCTTATTGTTTGCAGTCATTAGTCTTTATCTTTTAATTTACGCACACGAGTCAGTTTAGAAGGAGATTCAGGAAGAGATTTAACGGTTGGCAAAGATAGACGATACCGCATCGCAACACCTCTAAGTACGAGTGCCGCCAAAATAGAAATCAAAAATTGTAGTTCGCGACTGATGTGAAGTAGATCAAGTATAATAAATACTACCCCTCCCAAAATAGCTGCCGATGCATAAAGATCCTGAGTGAAAATTGCAGGGATTTCGTTAACAGATAAGTCACGAATTACACCACCACCGCAAGCAGTTACGACTGCCATAGTGATCGCAGTCAGCGGTGGTGCACCTGTAATCAGCGCAACTTCACAACCAATTGATGCGAAAACGGCCAGACCGACTGCGTCGGCAGCCATTACATAATCCCATCTTTTTGCAATTTTTGACGCAGCGAAAAAAACTATCAATGCACCTGCAATGCAAATTATAAAATACCTTTGATCTAATAATGCGACTGGTGGTATTCGACCAAGTAATGTATCTCGAACTAACCCACCTCCAATTCCGGTCACTATTGCAAGTGCAATTACTCCTAAAATATCCATCTCATAACGCACTGCTCTAAATGCACCAGATATCGCGAAGGCGAGTGTGCCAAAAAGGTCTAGTAGATGAAGCATATTTTCAACTGCCCGAACGATCAAATGCAAAAATTAGCTCTTATCCCCAAATCCTACACAATTCCACTTAAACATCCTACTGCTTGATTAGGTTGGTGTGTTTGGGGCTTGTAACGAGAACATTCCATTAATCTTTAAATTTCACTTGATTTAGTTTGATTATGGTTTAGCTTTGTTATACACCTGAAAAAGGTAATATCACTTAGCTAAAGGAGAGAATAATAATGAAAATATTGATAGTTTTAATGGCTTCACTAGTTTTCACGAGCTTCACCTATGCTGCGGCCTTTGTAAAACTTGGTGACGTAAAGGGTGAGCTTCATGAGTCCGATATGAACAAAGATGTCGCAGAAAATAAAAAGGCTCAGCCAGGAGCTAAAAAGTCTAGTATGCACCAAGGCGCAATGAACTCAGTGCGGCCGGAAAAATCAAATGTATCAACTATTAAAAACAAGCAAGAACCTTAGATCATAAAGTTGGGTCTTACGTTCAAGAAAGTTTTCTAGAGTCTTCGGGGCTATCAGTAGCCCCGCCCAAAAAACACGAACCTGAAAAACCAGCTTGCAGCTTGCACGATTCAGTACATTGCTAAAAAAAAATTAAAAAGGGAAAGTGACAAAGCTTCCCCTAAAGCAAATCTGTGCAACAACACACCATCAAGAGTTAAAGCAATGCAGTTTATGTGTTGAGGTGTACATCCCAATTAAGTTAATTACCTAAGATCTGTCGCCTACTCACCACCGCATCTGATTAGCGAGTAGCCAGTTGTATTGAATGCGGCGAACCAAGTCATATAACGCATAGCCCATAGGCCATTCGCTCTCAGCAGTAATCTTACCACCTTTGTCGTCGTTGTTAGGCTCTGGGTCTGGGTCTTCTTCAATGGTCCACTCGTACAAATCGTAAGACTTCTCGGCTAGAACGGCGGCCGCTGCAAGCTCCAATAGCGTCCACCCAAATATCACCGGTGCTGCATTATTGACACCAACCATGCTCTTTAGTTTGCCTATCAACGCTAACATAGACTTTAGACTGGTACGGTCCATCATCCGCAACATATCATTTGTCATTCTATTGTCCACACCTCGCATGAAGTCGAGCGGTGGAACCAAATCGTTTATATCGATAATGTCTGGCAGAGTGGGAAAATCTACGAAGGTTGTCGCACCAATTCTGTCAGTATAGGAAGCTACTTGGGTCACCTGTCCACCCTGATGTTAGCTTTATTAAATCTGAGCAGTTACATTAAAAATTAAACAATGATTGACCTGCCTCCGGGGGGGGGAGGTATTTGTTAGTAGGATTGTTAGTAGAAATCCCTTTGAACAGGGTTTAGTGCGACAAAAAACACTGTTAAAACTGTGGAAAATAAAGGGCTAAATTTGGTTTGGTTGCTTCTTCTGGGCACTAGAATTTATATAAATAATGCTAGTGTACTGTTGTTACTAATTATTGTATCGCCGGGTGTAATGAGAAAAAGTCCAGAAGTAATCTCAACTGCTACATTGGAGCTACGGTATATTATTTTGCCAATCATTCCATGATATTAGTCGGCCGGGATAAGCACACCGACTGAAAGGCCACTCCTCTTGAAGCCAACGATCAACACTTTCAAACAAGGATTTATCTAAGTCGACATCGCTGTCTTTTACCCATATATATACCTCACAATCATGATTGGCGTATTTTGTTGGGTTGATATAAACACAACCGATATAATTATCTTTTGTGGGATTAAAGACTGAGTATGCAAATGCTTCTCTCGCCTTGAACTCATTTTCATGCATGATTAAATCATTTTTATTGAATTCACTGCTCATATCACTCGCAGGCCAGTCATCATTTTCTGCAAAGATATTTCTTAGGCGATCTTTACTAGACATGACCGTCTCATAGTCAATTTCGTTTAGGCTTGGCTCTAAGATTTCAAAGTGAAATTGCTCGTTAGATAAATTCTGAGGGATTTTGAAATCAACTGGAACAAACATGTTTTCTCGTTTTCAGTTTTAAAATAAAAAGTATTATGTCGCCTGTGTTTTTACTGATCTTAATTGCCATAAACCATACAAACTAATCAATAGCCAAAAAAATTCCATAATAAAGGCGGATAAGTTGAAGTTGTAATAGAGGGAAACTAAAATAAAGAATGCCCCTATTGCATTCATTAAACTGTAATACATTGATTGGCTTTTTATTTTGTTAATTTGCAGGAGCAAATAGCTCAGCAATATAAGAATCACGCCGATATTACCTAAAAAATCATACCAGGTATAAGTCATTATTTTTATCCTTATTCATGCCTGTATATTTACAATTAATGAAATCAATGAACTGGCAAAAAATCAAATCAGCAACTGGCCTAAGAACTTCCTATTCAGCATTAATTGAATCGCATTCTTAACACTTTGGATTTGGAGTTTCCTTAGAATTTAGATGCATCGTGTCGTTATAGATAGCGCACTTGTATCATTTAAACCTTAGCAATTACTTTAAAAATAACATAGTGCATCAAGAGCCATCATTAATGTTCCTGATGTTATTCTTTTTTTTTACATTCTTATGGTTATAAGGACAGTGTCGACAAGAACTTCCACAACAGCGTCCCCTAACGAGATGATACTTTTCAGTGAATACTAAGAGTCCCTTCTCGAGATAATAATGTTCATCCTGAATTAAATTTTGTATCGGCCATTTTTGATCATGGGGCATATTGGAAAATTTAAAGATCTGCTATTGATCTGTTTTGCTTGTTAAATACTAAATCCATGTAAAACTCCTAAAGCTGGCTTATTTTGATCCATTGTTTTCTACTTTTGGTTAAAACATCATCTCTCTTGTTTCCAAATGGCAGTTCCCTTGAATAATCAGCTTCTATTTCGTTCCCATAATTATCAATATATTTTTCCATAAACTTGGAGCCTCGTTCCCCATTCTCTTAAGGCTAACTATAAAAGAAAATCTTTGCTAACGCCCATAGATTTGTACCTAACACTCCTTTAAAAACATTTATAAATCTTGGGCAGTAGGCCGAATCACAATCTCATTAATGGCTACACCTTGATCTTGTTGCAATGCAAATTTTATCGCCTGAGCTACCTCTTGAGGTGGTTGAGCAATCTCTGCCAATCCTGTATTTTTTAAAGTTTCAAAAACCGCTTCATCTTTAATTGAATTACCTAACTCTGTCTGAAATGCACCCGGCATAATACAGGTGACCTGAATAACGCCTGTA
>JAQWLX010000118.1 GCA_029247075.1 Halieaceae bacterium
CCGCCGCGGAACGAATCCGTTTGACTAAACTTTCAGGTTCAAGATGGAAGAATCAACTTGTATCACTCGCACTTCTTTATTCAGAATTGGCAGCTAAATCTGGTGAGCCACCAGATAATCTAAAAATTAATCGTAACGCTAATGGAAAACCTTATTTAGAAAACTTTTCTCAATATCAATTCAATATGAGTCACTCTAAAGATTACATAGCTCTCGCAATAGGGAAAACCGACCCAATAGGTTTAGACATTGAAAAAATCGATTTTTCTCGCAGAAACCTTCCTCATATCTCTGAACGATTTTTCCCTTCGATAGAGAATGAAGTACTATTAAAATACACAGGTCAAGAACGCACCCTTATGTTCTATAGGAGCTGGACTCTAAGAGAAGCATGGGTAAAAGCTAATGGTGAAGCTCTTATACCAAACATGAAAAATATTGAGTTCCTAGTTGAAGAGTCAAAATGCATAATTAATGGCGAAACAAAACTTAGAGGCGGCCAATTTTTTCTATATCGGTCAGTTGAGAATTTCTTTCTAGCGTTCTGCAGTTTAGGCTTGAGTTTAAAAATTAAAGACTTCGACTTCACAGCTAAAAGAGGCCTTCCTCTTCAACGATGGGAGAATATTGATCAATTAGAGCTAGATTGCAGTATCCAAACCATAAATTTATGATTTACCAAGATAAGCAGATACCGAGATATCATTTACCCTACCTTTGAAACTTCTAACCATCCCGATACAACATCCTGCTCGGCGAAAAAAACTTCACTACTGGGAAAATGATTAACGAATTCGAGAGATTTCATTACAATTTCTCTGGTATTGTTCTTTTCGCTTACATGAGCAACCATCAAGTTAAATTTATCTCGAATAATTTTTGTTACAAAATTCGTCGCTTGGATATTGCTTAAATGCCCCATCTCTCCAGAAATGCGGTTTTTTAACTTCGCAGGATATGGTCCATTTTGAAGCAAATTATGATCATGATTAAACTCTAGGATCAAGCTATCGCAGTATTTAAAAACCTCTTCAACATGCTTAGTCACAAATCCCAAGTCAGTTAGAATACCTAAAGTAGATCCTTCAACTGATAGGCTATACTGACAAGCTTCTAGGGAATCATGGGGAACTGAGACTGATTGAACAAGTATATCTCCAATAAAAAAATGCTCGCCTGCATTAAATCGAATTAAGCGACTAACAGAGCTCAGTGAACTCGCTCTAACTGTACCATGTGTCGCATATACTGCTATATCAAACTTATCCGCCAGGGAAACAACTCCCGAAATATGATCGCTATGCTCATGAGTTACCAAAATAGCATCTAGTTGTTCCGCCAAGCAGTCTAGGTTAGATAAACGTCGCTCGACTTCTCGTCTTGAAAAGCCGCAATCAATCATCAAGGTGGTTTTTCCAGAATCAACTAGCGTCGAATTACCTCGACTGCCGCTTCCCAAGGAAGCGAACCGCATTAGGTTATATTACCCTTCAAGAGCGATAGAAGAGTTTGCTCTTGCCTACGATCGAACGTGGGGTCTTCCTCAGCTTCTACAATACTTATGCTAACCTCACTGTCTGATTTGGTTAGTACATTCAACAAGAATTTTTTTCCCGCTAGTGGATGACCTTCTTCTTCGCCCCACAGCCAGTCAAACCAGCCTTCTTCCTCATTTTTAGGTCCTAAATATGTTACGTAATAAGTACCTTCGCTACGATTACGATCAGTAATTTCAAAAAGCGATCTCTCTAGCGCTCGCTCCAAAGAAGCCCAGGAACGATTGAAAGGTAGTCCTAAGGAAAGAAAAAATCGACCATTTGAATCTTCCTGTAAATTTATCCGTCCTGATGAACTTATTGAGCTATCTGCAATCATTGATACAGAGTCCGTCTCATTTGAATTTGCAATATACTGGGCAATATCTTTAAGCATCTGGGTTTCTTGTTCGAAATCATCGGATTTTGTCGGCCAATTTGACACATCGGACTGATTCATCTGCAGAATATGCAGCTCACTGCTTTCTTTTTGAACCCCCCGATCAATACGAAATTGAAAACGCGAAAGGAGTTCTTCGTCTTGAATTTTTAACCAGTCTGTTTCCATAATACCTGACCGCGCATCTATCCGATTCAAAGGGAGGTTGGCAGCTACCAAAAATGACCTCACTTTAGGCCATAACTTACCCGGTGAGACTTCGATCAAAGCCCATTGTTCATCGGCCAATTTTTGTATGCGCACTACATCTTCTGCAGCATTCGCCGTCATGGGCATTGGTCTAGGCGCATCGGAGTCAGATAAGCTTGTTAGATTATCGTTAACTTTAGCAACAGGATAGTTTTCGGAAAAATTATGTGAATCTTTCCCCGATGGAACTTCCATGACATCAAATTCAGGAGTGGTTTTGTAGTCTCCAGACTTATCACGAAACACACCATCATCTCCAAGAAGCCAGCCACAACCCGTCATTAAAAAAAATACTGAAAAAATCAGTGTGCGCATAATTTTTATATGGATGATCATATAAATATCCCGAAATTTTTAAGTTCAGTCCGAAGTGACTGCTGGAATTCAATATCAAGAATGGTTAAAGGCAACCTTATTCCAGGTGGAATAATTCCCATCTGCGCCAAAGCCCACTTAATAGGTATTGGATTGGCTTCTTGAAATAAGGCTTTATTCAACCCTGACATTTCCTGATTTAGTCTGTTGCAATGCTCAACATCTCCAGCTAATGCGGAATCCACAAGTCTAGCCATCTCTTCGGGAATCACGTTCGCCGTAACTGAAATATTTCCGTGCCCCCCAGCTAAAATTAAATCACTAGCTGTGGCATCATCACCCGAATAAACAGCGAAATCCTCGGGAATCTTTGCCAGCAAAGCAGACCCTCGTTCGACATCACCAGTAGCATCCTTGATACCAACGATATTATCTATTGAAGCCAACTCCAAAACAATATCATTACTCATGTCAACAGCGGTCCTAGAAGGCACATTATAGAGAATTTGCGGGCAATCCACCGCTTTTGCAACCGACTCGAAGTGTGCATAAAGGCCTCTCTGAGTAGGTCGATTGTAGTAAGGAGTGACTAGTAAACATGCGGTTGCACCAACTTTACTTGCCGCCCGAGTAAGCTCTATTGCTTCGGCGGTCGCATTTGCCCCAGTACCAGCAATAACAGGAATTCTTCCTGAAGAATAAGAAACGACTCTCTCGATAGTTTGACAGTGCTCATCTACATTCAGTGTTGCGCTTTCACCAGTAGTACCAACAGCTACGATGGCTACTGTACCGGAATCTACATGCCATTCAACAATCCGTTCAAGTGAGGCTTCGTCTATCGTTCCATCCTCTTTCATGGGCGTAACTAAAGCCACGATACTGCCGGTAATAATCACCGCTTCAACACCTCACTGAAAAAATAATAAAAAATCTCAGCTATAATAACATCACCAAGGCTAAAACAGAGAGCATTTATGATTAATCGTCGGTCAGGATTTTCTAAATGCACTTCTTTTTACTTGTTAATCTGCATAACCTTGCTGCAATCAATAGCATTGAACCAAAAAACCAGTTCCTCTGAACTTAATTTAGTTAGTGGGCTGAGTTCTTTGGACAAAAAATATATGGAAGCACAAAAATCATTAGTTGATGAATTTGCACGATCAATGGGACAGAATTTTAACGGCGATGTAGATCACGATATAGAACTTTTACAACTCCTGCTAGACTCTAAAAAAATTAAGAACAATATGACTCCAGAACTCCAAGCAATGGGATTTGTCTTGGGCGACTTATTGGCCAACGAATTAGACATGCATTGGGTTATATACAAGGATCATGTCGGTCGAAGTAGAGCCCTTAGATACAAGAGCTCCAATAACTTCCTATTTCCGGTCACCATGATATCACGTCGAAGAGAGGTAAATAACTTAACCTCCGTAGCAAAAATCTATGAAAAAGCTTTTAATTCAATTTCTCTTTTGCGTGATCCACTCCCATTCAAATAAATAATTGGAAGAATTCTAAGCTTTTGATAGTTTAAATTAAAAGTGTTCTGGGCGAAGCATCGCGTCAGAACCACCATCTACAAAAAATACTGCCCCATAAATAAACCGGGCCGATTCTCCCAACATAAAGTTCATCGCTGAGGCAATTGTATCCGGCGTAGCTGCACCACCTGATGGAACACTCTTCTCAAAATCTTTCATCGCTTGACCTAATTTAGGATCATCGTACACTTGTTTAGTCAAATCAGTTTGAGTGATCCCTGGCGCAATAGCATTTAACCTGATACCCAACTTTGCATAATAAACTACATTTCGACGCATCCACATCGCTAACGCGCGCTTCGACCCCACATACGCAATGTGACCATCGCCTATAGATTTTATTTGGGCGATAGATTTTTCTTCATCACCAGCAAGACATCCGAGAACAAAGGGATGATCATGGGGAAGCATTGGCGCAGAATTTGAGGCGACCAATAGCGCTGAACCCGCATCCATCGACAAAAGAGCTTGCAAACTTTCAACTGTCTCTATAGCAGAAAAAAAATTAACACTTGGTATTTTTTCAATGGGCGTTGCGACCGGCGGCAGTCCCGCACAAGGTATATATCCCTTTAAACCTTCAGGTGCCCACCTTTTTATCGCATCGATTGCCTTCTTTCGACCAATACTATTGGATAAGTCAGCGCTAACATCTCCTTCTGATAAATCTACCGTCAAAACATCATGTCCTTCCGATATAAGTAAATCGCGCAATGCTAAGCCTATACCTCTCGCACCCCCAGTGATGGCGAACTTTGACATTACTTAATACCTTTTTAGAATTAAATCAATTAGCTTTATAAGCTCTAACTCTAATATAGTCCAATCAGAACAGAATTTTGAGTGATGGTTGCTTGATCAATTACTAGGCGTAATAGTAATCTGCATTAAATAAAGGAGCACATTTTATGCCAGAAAAACTCGTCTCGCCTGCCCTCGATGGATGGCATACAATCGGTGATGACCCTCAATTACTTGGCAGTCAGTGTGAAGAATGCCTGACTTACTTTTTTCCAAAACACGAACGCGAGTGCAAAAACCCTAATTGCTCGAGCACAAAGTTTTTAGAAATACCACTGAGCCGAGAAGGTCGGATCTGGAGCTACACCAACGCTTGCTATCAACCACCAGCTCCTTACATCGCTGGCGACCCCTTCGAACCATTCGCTATTGCTGCGGTTGAACTCGAGATAGAAAAATTGATCATACTTGGTCAGGTAGCCAAGGGAATAGACGTTGATTCCTTGGCGGTTGGAATGCACGTAGACATGATAATTGAGCCACTGCATGAGACCGAGGATGAAATTAAGATGATCTGGAAATGGCGCCCAAAAAAAATATAGTAATTTATTAGGAATCTCTCTTATGAAAAATGAGGTGGCAATTATTGGTGTAGGCATGCATCCATGGGGAAAGTGGGGCAAGCACTTCACCGAGTACGGAGTTGCAGCCGCGCGGATGGCTCTGCAAGACGCCGGGGTACCTTGGAAAGATATTCGTTTCGTCTCCGGTGGAGCCACAATACGATGCGGATACCCCGGTTATGTTGCTGGGGCAACATTTGCTCAAGCATTGGGTTGGCAAGGAGCTGAGGTAAATACCTCTTATGCGGCATGTGCTTCGGGTTCCCAAGCCCTTGCCGCAGCAAGAAATAAAATTCTTTCGGGAGCATGCGAAGTTGCTCTTGTTATAGGTGCTGACACAACGCCAAAAGGCTTTCTTGCACCTGCGGGAGGATACCGACCAGAAGATCCCGATTGGGTTAGATTTTATCTGGGAATTACGAATCCTACTTATTTCGCGCTATATGCACGCAGGCGAATGGATCTTTATGGAGACACGTTGGACGATTTTGCAGCAATAAAAGTAAAAAATGCTAAAGCAGGAAGCAAAAACCCCTTCTCTCGCTATAAGAAATGCTTTACTTCGGAGGAAGTTGCAGGATCTGCGGTCGTCGCTGACCCTCTTAGATTAATGGATATTTGTGCTACCAGCGACGGAGCGGCTGCATTGATTGTATGTAGTTTAGAATACGCAAAAAAAATTGGGAAAAGTGATGCTCCTCGAGTGGTTGCCATTTCTACTACCACACCTGTGTTTGCAAGCGGCATTGTCGAAATGCCTGATATCGCAACTGATTCAGCTGCTGCGCAAGGAATAGAGCATCAATCCTTTCGAGAAAACCTGCCTAAAAAAGCATATGAAGAAGCAGGGATAGAGCCCAAAGACGTTGACTTTGCTGAAGTCTATGATCTTTCGACCGCGTTGGAATTAGATTGGATGGAAGATCTAGGCCTAGCTTCAAGAGGTGAAGCGGCCAGTTTATTGAGAGCAGGTGAAACCAGCATTGGTGGCAAGATTCCTATAAACGCGTCTGGAGGACTAGCAAGCTTCGGAGAAGCTGTACCAGCTCAAGCACTTGCACAAATTTGCGAGCTTGCAACACAACTTCGAGGACAAGCTGGAGAACGCCAGATAGAAAATCCAAAGGTTGGAATCACTGCGAATCAGGGACTTTTTGGGCATGGCAGCACGGTTATTGTCGCTACTTAGGAATGCAATTCAACTAACTGCTTAGCTTCCTGTACATGCATCGATTCGATAAGCTGGTCATCGACCACAGCCACAGCCTTACCCATGGCCGTCGCCTCTTCCCAAGCTAAAATAATTCTACGAGCCCTTGCAATATCTTCTGGCGATGGACCAAATAGGTCGTTCGCAATCTCAATCTGAGATGGATGAATCAAAGTCTTACCATCGAACCCTAACTCTTTAGCTTCCTCACACTGAGCTTTAAAACCCTCTATATCAGTAAGGTCCAAACAAACCCCGTCGAATATCTTGATCCCAACTGACTTTGCTGCCAAAACACATTGCGATAAAGAGAAATGTAAACCAGATCGCTTTCCTCCTGATCGATTCTTCAAACCCAGCTCATGGGAAAGATCTGTTGTACCCATTACAATGGCCTCCAATCCTCGCACAGAGGTGATATCAACAATATCAAGTACGCCTTTTGGAGTTTCTATCATCGCCCAAATTGGCATTTTTAATTTAAACTGAATCTCCAATGCAGAACGAAGAAATTCTAATTCCTTCGCCGACTCAACTTTTGGGACACAAAGAGCATCTATATTTGCACCAATCATACTTTTAATATCGTCTTCGCCCCACGCAGTATCTAAACGATTAATTCTAACGACAACTGAACGTTCTCCATAGTCACACTCGGACAAGCTTTTGCGAACTAAAGTTCGTGCTCGCTCCTTTTGTTCAGCAGAAACTGAATCCTCAAGGTCGAAGATGATGGCGTCACTAGGAAAACTGCTGGCTTTCTTCATCGCCCTTTCATTAACCCCAGGCACGTAGAGTACTGAGTAATGCTTTTTATGGATCATACTAAAAAAGATCTCCCTGAAATTGGATCTCAAACTTCGTGGATATATTCCAAAACGTTTTTGCGCATATAAGTCCTATGACGTATACCAGCAACATTTATTTCAAGATGTTTATAGGCGACATCCTCTCTATACAAGAAGCAAAGTCCATCCTCAATGGAAATCATTTTCGGTTCAAAAAACATTGGTTCACGAGCGTGAAGCGCCTCTAAAAGAGAGTGGCTATCTGAAAATTTACTCAGTTCTAACAAACTTATGAAAGTTGGTGGCGCTAGACGAATTGGACCTGATTCACCATTTAATTCTGAAATAGGGGTGTTGGCCTCTATCCACCCCCCACTCCCCCCACAAAAACCCAAACCGCCCCCAAACCACCCAAAAGCCCTCCACATGCCCCCCTACCCCCCATCATCAT
>JAQWLX010000123.1 GCA_029247075.1 Halieaceae bacterium
ATCCCAAATCCTAATCTTGAGACGCCACAATTTGAAGTAAATCGACTCCGAGATGATGACATTGAAGGAGAACCAGAACACAGTTATGCAATAGAATTAGAGGCGCTAAATATTGAAGATGACGCGGATGAGCATTCTACGGAAGCTATTCAGCAACCTGCTTTAGTTACGGGTGTGACGCCATCACCTGTTCCAAAAATTGAAGTGGAAGATAATAAAGATGAGCTTCTCGAATCTAAAAATAGTGGGATTTTCTCAAGATTTTGGAATTTTTTGACAGAAGTACCTGACCTCAATGATTCACCAATCCAAGAGGAAAAGGAAGATTATCCATCAAAATCCAGAACTGAAAATTCGAACAAAAATTTCGAAAAAACATCGAGAGAAAATCACGGTCGGAAAAAAGATTTTAAGAATGATGAAAATAAAGTAATAAGAGGTGCCGAGGATGATTTAAATAAAAGCGATGACTCGAATCACTCTTCTTCAGATTTAAAAGACACAAATGACAAGAATACAGGAAGTAGAAACAAGCCGAGAAAAAGACCTCCTGAAATGAAATCATCAGAACCGAGGCGTCGCCGCAGAAGAGGTCCCGCAAATGACGAATCAAGTGTAGAGAATGAAATGGAAATCTCAACCTCACCGCAGGTACTGGAAAACTTTTCAGGAGATTCAGACATTGATTTAAACTTGGAGGTCTCAAGCGATTCAAACTCCACCTCGATTTCAAAAGCTAACTTTGCATCAGATAATGAATTAGATTCAGATCTAAGTTCAAAAGAGATCTTAGATAATACTCTTGATGAAACAGAGGAATCTGAAGCAGAAAGTAGAGAAGAACTAACGAAGCCTGAGAGAGACGAAGAATCTAGTCAGTCCTCGTCTAATCCGCCTACCTTAGCTGATGATTGTGCAGAGGGTTCACATGACACCGCATCAAATATTCGTGCTACAAATGATCCCAGAACTAAGCCAGCCCCAATTAAAGAAGTATCTACGCATACGGAGCAATCGACCCTGTTTCCAGAAAAGGAAGCTCTTCCAATTGAGAAAGAGGAATCGACCAGCATCCGAGCAAAAAATGATCCCCGCGTAAGAACTACTGGATGAAGTGAAGCTGAAATATTTTACTAATTAAAGATAAGACTCTTAGTTGTAGAAGAGTCTTATACAGGTATAATCGCCGCTCATCATGAATGATAGATCTGAAATTTTCTTGGTGGGCTGGCTGAGCGGTCGAAAGCGGCGGTCTTGAAAACCGTTGAACCGAGAGGTTCCCGGGGTTCGAATCCCTGGCCCACCGCCACTACTTCCTGATTTGTTCAGGAATTTTTTTTAAAACGGATACTTGGAAAATCTATAAAACGAGCCTATTATTGTATACAAGGTGGGGTTCCCACATTTCAAGTAATCACGGAGTAGACGATGCAGGATAAAGGAATTTATGACTTGAACGTTCCAGGAATGGAATCAGCTTTAAGCACAAATAAAGTCCTAAGAAACACCTACATGTTATTAGCGATGACACTGACTTTCAGTGCAGCTATGGCTGGCGTGGCAATAGCAATTAATTTGCCACAAGGTGCAGCGCTAATCTTCATGCTTGTTGGCTTTGGCTTGCTCTTTGTAGTAAACAGAATGGCAGACACCAGCAAAGGAATTTACGCAATATTCGCGTTCACCGGAGTCATGGGCGCATCTATAGGACCAATGCTGAATTTCTATCTCTCGATGCCAGGTGGTCCAGCATTAGTGTTGCAGGCACTAGGCGGAACAGCGTTAATATTTTTTTCCTTATCAGCATATACGCTTACTACTAGAAAAGACTTCTCCTTTTTAGGCGGATTTCTAATGACTGGTTTATTAGTGATGATAGTGGCTATGATAGCAAATATCTTTTTGCAGATTCCTGCTCTAAGTCTTTCTATGTCAGCTGGCATAGTAATGATCATGTCCGGACTGATCCTATACGATACAAGCCGCATTATTAACGGTGGTGAGACTAACTATATTAGAGCAACGGTAAGCTTATACCTAAGTATCTACAATATTTTTATACATCTCCTCCACCTACTCACTGCCTTCGGTGGTGATGACTGATATTTAACGTGATCTTTCCCAACCCCGGCATAGGCCGGGGTTTTATTTTGCGAGTCAAAAATGCAATACACACTGCTAATTACGGCATCGCTGAGTAACATATCTGCACATAGGCGGGCCCTGATGTTTGCTGATGCGCTTTTGCATGCACAACATTCCATACATACCATTTTTTTTTATGGTGAGGGAACTGGTATTGGTCTTTCAACGAGGAACGTAAACTTCACTCCAGACCAGGTTAATTTAAACTGGTGTTCAATTTCTGAAAGAGGAAAAACTCAGCTTATTCTTTGCGTATCGTCAGCATTGACGCAGGGAGTTCAGGATAAAATAACCTCATCACAGTCCAAAGACCTTTCGACAAATATCGCAGCGGGTTTTGAAACAGGCGGCATTGGATCACTAGTCGATGCTGTTGCCAATTCTGATAGACTCATGTCTTTTGGAGGCTAAACAGCAATGAAAGACCTCCTAGTGATCCTCAAAACTTCACCTTATCGAACACCGCTTTCTAAGCTTGCTCTGGACTTGGCCATGACTTTTGCCACATTTGATCAAAAAGTCAGCATTCTGATAGTTGGAGATGGTTGTTTCCAACTTCATCCGAATCAAAATACAGAGCATTCTCATTATAGAAATCACTTAAAAACTTTAAAGTCTTTGAGTCTCTATGATATTGAAAATATTTACATTGAGTCTATCGCTCTCAAAAACGCTGGACTTGATTCCAACAGCATGGATGAGAAATTTAAAATTATTAGCAATGATTTTGCAAAAAAATTGATTTCTGATTCTGATCATATTTTTGGATTCTGAGATGCCGCTTCATACTCTCAGTCTTCCACCGAATTCAGAACTGTTAGAGAGTTGTGCGCGCTTAATAAGTGATGAGGATAGCCTGCTGCTTTTGGGTGATGGTGTATATGCCAGCGTTATTGGCAGTAAATACCTTAATCTGCTGGATACAATTAATTGCAAGATATATGCATTGAAAGAAGACTGCGATCTAGCCGGCTTAGAAAATAAGATTTCAAAAGGAGTAGCCATAATTGACTATAATGGGTTTGTATCGCTTTCAGCGGAACATGAAAAGCATATTCCATGGGATTGAAGATTAATAGGACAAATCAATTTGACCGAGACGGCTTTCTTACTGATCGTCATTTATGGACTCCTGAATTGGCCGAAGAGATAGCGAGTAGAAATGGAATAACTCTAACGGATCAGCATTGGGCTATCATACTCTTAGCAAGAAGGTATTACGAAGAGTATGATAGCCCTCCCGCCATGAGAGCACTGGTAAAATATCTTAGGCATCATCTTGGAAATACTGCGGGAAATAGTATTTATTTATTAAAATTATTTCCAGAAACACCTGTCAAAATCGTATGCAAAATATCCGGACTGTCGAAACCAAGTTTTTGTCTATAGAATCCAAAACGACCTGATAAAAATAATTTCCTTAATCCTAGATGACTAGCAATACAACAAACAATGCAAATAAAGATGAGTTTGCTCAAAAGGTAAATCTCGTACAAAAAAGGGTAAAGCCGTACAGCTTCCCTAACCCCGAAATATTTTCTTCCAATGCCCTAGGCTATCGTATGCGGGTCGAGTTTAGAATATGGCATCAAGATAATGAACTAAATTACGTTATGTTTGCACCAGATTCACTCCGCAAACCATTGCCAGTAAAAAGTTTTCCGATTGCTTCAAAAACTATACAAAGATTAATGCCAATTCTCCTTGAACATATTAAAAATAACGAGTTACTACGTAATAAGTTATTTCAGGTAGAGTTCTTGTCAACATCTAATGGAGATTGTTTGATTACTCTTATCTATCATAAATTACTGGAGCCAGACTGGCTGGATGTTGCCACCGAACTAGCTAAGAATTTAGATATTTTCATAGTCGGTCGTTGCCGGGGTAAGCAACTTGTAGTGGGTCGGGAGTATGTTAAAGAGTATTTTGTTATTTCGGGAGACAAATTCTCGTACCGACAATACGAACAGACCTTTACGCAACCCAATTACCAGATTAATCAAGAAATGATCACCTGGGCCGACAAGGTTACCCGTCACAGCTATGGAGATTTAATAGAGTTATATTGTGGTATTGGCAACTTTACGATACCAATCAGTCGAAATTTTAATAATGTTATTGCAACCGAGGTATCAAAGCGTTCTGTCCGCGCCGCAAAAGAAAATATTGTAGAAAACAATATCAAAAATATAGATGTGGTGCGGATGTCCGCATCAGAAACAGCTGAAGCACTAGCAGGAAAGAGAAACTTTCGTAGATTATCCTTATTACCCAAAAATATTAATGAATACAAACTGAATACTTTGCTTATAGATCCTCCACGATCTGGTCTCGATCCTGACTCAATTAAGTTAGCATCTAAATTTCAAAATATAATTTACTTCTCCTGCAGTCTTAATAGCTTTACTAGCGACATTGAAGTGCTTGCTAAAACACACGCCAGCAAAAATTTTGCTATTTTTGATCAATTTCCAGCTACGGAGCATATTGAGATCGGTGTGGTATTAAGTAAACTGGGTTGAAAGCGTGATCAAGATTTCTCTAAATAGTCAGGATAACTATGTCAGCTTTAGCTTCGCTAGATCAAGAAACGATTGATCGATTAGGGCAATTGATTCCCGATTGGGAAATTGATAAGAATTACTTATCTCGTAAAATCAAATTCAAAAATTTCAATGAAGCCTGGGGCTTTATGTCTCAGGTCGCCTTAATTGCAGAAGCAATGAATCATCACCCAGACTGGAGTAACGTCTATTCCACAGTTAATATACGTTTAATGACCCATGATTCAGGAAGTGTAACTAGATTAGACTTCGAATTAGCTTTAAAGATAAATGAGGCTTTAGGTGAAGAAAAGAGTATTCTAAAAAAGATTCATGAGATTAATGTGGCTATTTAGCTTGAAGTACGATTAATCAGACTTGGCTGTATCTATCTTCCAGTGCTTTGTAAAGCAGTTCAGAAAAATTCGCTGCCGTATTATCTATTGTATTTAATAAGTCATTTAGATGGTCATTGTCTTCACGACCATCCCATATCTTTTTATAACTACCTTCCTTATAACCATTATCCTGGCGAAAAAAATTAAGTACATTTTTACCTATATAAAACGAATAAAGCTTAGGAAAGCTAAGTTCTGATGAATTGCATAATTCACTAAATATTGAGATTGAAAATGTACGGTTATTAAGCGTCTCAACTGCTAGGGCCTCCACAATATCTCTGAAATTTGATTCTGATCGCTGTTCTTTCCAAGATGATGCTATTTTTGTTGCTAGATTCTCCTGATCTCTTTCATTCTGAAGCAAGCACGACATTCCAAAATGCCAGATATCAACAATCTCTAATTGAACTTGAGCCTCATCAGGCTCCTGATGCTTCCACCACTTGTATCCATAGTGATCCATTAACTCAGCACACTCAATCCAAATTGCCCTATACCACTCAAAATTTTGGTCTCGCCAACTGTCGTGTACTCGAGCATTCATCTCTTCCTGCATTTCAAGCATAGTTAAGATCGCCTGCTTCATATCAAAATCCTTTGTTTAACTTTATAGAAATAAGAAAACCCACTGAATCTTAAAGAATATCCTATCTGCATAAATTCATTGCTAATCTATATTAACCAACAGCTCGAGCTAGATTCAGTGCAGGATTATTTTTTGGTCTATAAACACAACGAGTACCATCCTTGTGATATATGTAAGCAATACAGCTATTACAGTTATCGCATAAAGATTCAGAAGTCGGGTTCGATTCCCATTTATTGACCAACCCAGGTTCCCTCAAAAGAGGTCGAGCCAATGCCACAGCGTCAAAACCTTCTTCCATCGCCTCTTTTACATTTGCTGCGCTTCTAACTCCTCCTAAATAAGCCAAAGGTATATCTACCGCCCTTCGCACCATCTTTGAATACTTCATAAAATACATATCTTTAAATTCTACTTTAGGTGCAAACTTAGAAGCTTGTTTAATCATGAAGGCGCTTAAGGATCTCCTTCCTAAAACATCTTCCATAGCCTTCAAATTCATATTACTACCAAACATAAACCAAGTAGATTCAATATTGCGCCCACCGCTGAGTACAAGCATATCAGCACCCGCCTTACATAATGATTTTGCAGTGATTGCAGCATCTTCCGCAGTAGCACCTCGCTTGTGCCCGTCTGCCACGTTAATCTTAGCGAGTATCGCAGCACGAGAACCAACAGCATTTTTTACGGCCGCGAGCACTCTTGAGGGAAATTTCACTCTATTTTCTGCAGAGCCACCGAATTCATCATTCCTCTTGTTGCTTAAAGGAGATATAAACTGATTTAAGAGATAACCATGTCCCATGTGCAGTTCCACTGCATCGAATCCACATTCAACAGCGAATATAGCTGCATTAACGAATTGATCAGTTACCGCATCCATGTCCTTCTCTTTCATCGCTCTTGTTAAAATATTACCTTTCATAAATCCACCTGGGTTGAACCCAGAGACCGAACTAATTGTTCTTCCAAGAACAAACATGCCCGTGACAAATGCTCCACCATGAGTGAGTTGAGCAGAGACAGCGCCGCCATGCTGATGCACTGAATCTGTAATAGCTCGAAGATCTGGGGCGATATCTTGCCTCATCCAAATCTGATCGGGAAGTGTGCGGCCACGTTCGGTAACCGCCATATAAGCAACTGTAGTCATCCCCACTCCTCCCTCAGCTAGTTCCGAGTGATGTTTGACTAAGGCTTTTGTAGGTACACCTTTAATTGACATAGCTTCATTTGCTGCACTCTTAATGAAGCGATTTCTGAGAGTTATTGGTCCAATTGTCAGGGGGGTATAGGCTTTTTCTAAGGGGTGCATTTAATATCTCTTTTAATTAATGTTGTGTCCTGCTGAAGATCTAGATATCGTAGCCTTAAAATTTATCTAAGTAGCAGTTTAAGCAACCTTATACACAAATAGAGAAACAAAGTTAAGCGCTGTCTCAAAGGCTTTTGTATTCGGATATTTTTAAATTTTAGAGCTCTGTGGTCAATTAAGATGCTAAAAACAGCTTCTACCTTACTGCCAATAAATAGTGGATGTAAAATTATAATTGGCGGTTTCACAGCACAATTTTTTACAGTTGGTTTTTTTACTTATTCAGTAAGCCTTTTTTTTCCATTTATAATATCTGAACTAAATTCAGATATTACTGAAATTATGCTTGCCCCAACGTTCGCAACGATCATTGGACTCGTAGCTATGCCTATTGCGGGAATATTACTTGACCGTTACTCGATCAGATTATTCATGGTGCTTGGTTCGATTTTTTTTGCTACTGGCTTGTGGAGTCTTGCAAAAATAACCTCGACCACACAATTTATTTTTGTCTTTGGATTTACGATGTCCATTGCAAATTGCTTAGTTGGATCCATGAGCTCATCCGTCTTAATTTCTCACTGGTTTGAAAAAAAACGTGGAAGAGCATTAGGGATAAGTGCAGCAGGAACCTCTATCGGAGGGATAGCTCTTCCCGCAACATTTGCTTTTCTAATTAACTTATATGGATGGAGGACAACTCTGGAGCTCTTTTCTGTAAGTTTACTCTTGATCCTTCTCCCGATTATTTTATTTACAGTCCGAGATAAACCACCACTTGCTAAAAAAGAAGTTGATACAACTCGAGCGGATTCGGAGAGTCTTTCCGTTAAAAAATCTAAAGAAATGACAACTCGTGATTTCATTTCAATTCCAAATTTTTGGTATCTGGGCATAAGTCTAGGCATACTCTTTAGCGGGTATTCTGCTGTCTTAGCAAATCTAACACCTTATGCGATTGACCTTGGCCTGAAAACAAAAGATGCCTCGTTTTTCATTATGATAATCGCTATCAATGGGCTTCTTGGTAAACTTCTATTTGGTTTTGCTGCTGATAAGTTTCCTCTTCGCACATGTCTCGTCGTGACTCAAATTTTAGTGTTAATTGGATTTGCAATTTTAGCGTCGATGCCGAGTTTCTCTATAATCTGTCTAGCTTGTATCATTCTGGGCCTCTCCACAGGAGGAATGCTTCCAGTGTGGGGCGCTCTAATGGCAAAATTATTTGGATTGAAAAATTATGGAAGAGCGACAGGTCTTATGGCTCCAATCATCACAACCTGTGTTATCCCAGGATATTCAATAATGGGATTTTTGTATTCGACTAGTGGCGATTATCAACTATCATTATATTTATTTTGTATCTCTCTCATCATTGCAATAGCATTACTAATTCCGCTCAAGGTAAATTCAAATTCCTAATTCACCAATGGCGATTTTTTTTCGAGTGACTTACTAATCGAATCTTAAGGAGATTTGATATGGCTTATAAGAACATAAAACGCCGTTTAGACAACCAAGATGTCATTATACTTGATGGCGCGACAGGTACAGAGCTGCAGCAAAGAGGTGCTTCAATGAACCCTGCGGCATGGTGTGGACCTGCCTCTCTTGACAATCAGCAATTACTTACTCAGATACATTTAGATTATCTGCAGGCTGGCAGCGATATAATTACAGCAAATACCTTTGCCTCCTCAAGACTGATGCTTTCGGGCGCCGGATTAAGCAACCAAGTTCAGGAAATTAATCGAACTGCAGTCGAGGCTTGTCTTGAAGCCAGAACACAATTCAAAGGTGAAAAGGAAACTGCTGTAGCCGGATCACTTTCTCACATGTTACCACTAATTCCTGGCACGGATATTGTCGATAAAAACTTAGTTCCATCTGAAGCAGCAATGTCAGATGGATTTCATGAACTTGCTAATATTTTGAAAGATGCGGGTGTCGATTTAATTTTACTAGAAATGATGTACAACCCAACACGAATCCCCTTGGCGCTGGAGGCGGCAATTTCAACAGGTCTTCCGGTATGGTTTGGAACGACAGTTAGAAGATCCGAAGACGATGCAGTCATTAGTTTCGACAAACATGAAGATATTGCTCTCAGCAAGGTAGTACAACTTGTTCCTGATGAAGGAGTTGACGTTGTTGGAGTAATGCATTCCCCATCTGATATAATTAGTGATGCTCTACAGGAGATAAAAAAGCATTTCTCTGGACCACTCGCAGCCTATCCAGACTCCGGATATTTCGAAAGTCCTGATTGGAATTTCAACAATATAATTACTCCTGATAGGCTTGAAGATTTTTTTTCCGATTGGCTTGATCAAGGAGTAACAATTTTAGGAGGGTGTTGTGGTCTAGGATTAGATCATATTACCGCAGCAGTCTCCGCTCGGGATAATTTCAGTTCTCCATCGTAAATTTAAATCCTCGTCCAGCTAAATACGAAATTTATTTTAAATCCGCTGTTAGAGCTCCAATAGAGAACTCAGAAATGCAAAAACAAACCAGAAAAGGACGAAAAGACCGAAAAGAAAATCCGATCATTTCTTCTTCAGTTGAGCCAGGGATGTTAGGTGGTCGATACAAGCCACTAAGTGAAAATGACGAAAAAAATATTAGTAATACGATATTTGATGTTCTCGAAAAGATCGGGATGGCTGATCCTATTCCAATCTTACTTGAACATGCACTCAAGCGAGGCTGTATTCAAAATGAACATGACAGACTTTGTTTTCCAAGAGCACTTGTCGAAGACGTAATTGATAAAACTCCTAAGAATATTCAATTCATGGGCAGAGACCCCAAGCATGACTTAGAGATTGGAGGGAAAAGAGTTCACACTTATGGTGGAGGTGAGGCTGTAAACATGTTGGACATAGGTGCCTCTAGTTACCGCCCTTCCACACTACCTGATATATATGATGCGGCTCGGCTGGTTGATAAACTCGATAATATTCATGCTTTTTCTAGATTCTGTGTTGCTACTGAAATTGAAGATCAATACGTTTGCGATTTAAATACGACGTACGCTAGTGTTGCTGGCACAACTAAACATTCAGCGTTGACGTTCAACCGAGCTGAACATGTACAACCAACTCTTGAAATGTTGCACCTTATTGCTGGTGGAGAGAAAAATTTTAGAGACCGTCCTTTTTGTCATGGTGGTGGTTGTGCAATCTTGTCACCTCTAAGATATGCTGATGATAATAGCGAAGTCTGTGTTGAATCTATTAAATTTGGTTCGCCAATCTGGATCGTAGTTGCTCCCCAGGCAGGCGCAACGGCTCCCGCTGCGCTCGCAGGAGCGGTGGTGCAGTGCGTTGCAGAGGCACTAGCTGGCCTCCTGATGATTGATATGATCGAGCCTGAATACCCCGTGATAGTCGGACCATGGCCCTTTATCACTGATCTAAGAACAGGTTCTTTTAGCGGAGGAAGCGGTGAAGAAGCCCTAGTCTCAGCAGCTGCAGCACAGATGACTAATTATTATGGCTTACCCAGCTCCGTAGGAGCTGGAATGACAGACTCTAAATTGCCGGACTACCAAGCAGGTTACGAAAAGGCGCTCGCCATCGCTCTGGCGGCACAAAGTGGGTGCAACAATGTTTCTGAGTCATCAGGAATGCTCGGAAGTTTAATGGCACTGTCATTAGAATCAATGGTAATTGATAATGATCTTCTTGGATCCGTGCTGCGAACCGTTAAAGGCATCGAAGTAAATGATGAGAGTCTCTCATTTGATGTTATAAAAGACGTTGTGCATGGAGAGGGTCATTATCTCAGACACGAACAGACGTTTAAATTGATGCGCAGCGAGTTTGAATACCCCGACATAGCGGATCGCAGCACCTCTGCGGAATGGGAAGCCGGTGGTTCGTTAGACGCTCGTCAGTTAGCGGCACAGCGGGCTGAAGAAATACTTTCCTCCCACTATCCAGAATATATCGACCCAATAGTCGACAAAAAAATACGTGAAAACTTCAAAATCCTTCTTCCAAGTGAAAGAATGAAACCGAGCTAACAAGATGATTTAATCAAACAATGCTGTTGGTTTCGCAAATCTCAATTGTTTCAGAACCGCTGGATGAATAAGCCGTTTTAAATCCTGAGCCGACGTCTCAGTCAACTCTATCATCAGCGGATGTTGCTCCACCTCCCCGTAAGCTCCAAACAAATTATCGTGATGTATTGGAACAACTATCGCGGGTTCAGCTTTTTTTACCACCTCAAAGATATACTCATCTCTATAAGTATTGGATAGACTATTTAGTCCTCCAACTCCAAGAAAAACAACATCTGCATCAACTCCATTAAGTGATTCTGGAATAAAACCTGCACTTCCTTGAATTAAAATACTCCCTTGGGGATGAGCTATATGAATTGAGTAAGCCTTTCCTTGTTGCCATGCCGTATAAGGAGCAGGTAAAACAAATGGTTGCGCTACAACCCCATCAATTTCCATATTGCTAGCTAAAGGTGCATGTCTGGACTCGATTAGAGTAACTGTAAACTTACCAAATTGATAAGTCTTTCCACTGTCGGCAATGATGATCTGTGATGTCGGTAAATTAAAACTTTTTGCTATGTTTGCCGTACTAAATGAACCCAATACGCTTGCACCAGTTAACTCAGCTACAACAGCTGAATCCATTGCGTGATCATAGTGACTGTGCACTGGTACTATCACCGCGAGTCTGTCAACTTCAAGGTCTGATAACGCAGTACTGATAAATAGTGGATCGGGTTGAATTCTTCTTTTCAGAAGTAAGTCAATGAAACTAGGCCGAGAAAAAAAGGCGTCGCTTATTATCTGAGTCTCACCATCATCGATCAACAGTGTGGTGATTCCAAGCCATCTGACGGTAACTTGATCATGTGAGATGGGGGATCTATCAAAATAAGCGATGCCCACATTTTCCATCGTAGGTCGAGTGAAATGCCAGGCAAGAGAAAAAAAGAACGCAACAATTACTATATACACAGAGTATCTATAAAAAGATTTTATGGTCACTAGCCTCTTATTAAGATTTTCTTTTGGCTGAAATTTTGATGGTGCCCGAGGCCGGAAGCAGTTATCATTTTAAATCAATACCTTATGAATTCTTTTTAATAAATACTAACATAAAGACGAATCATCAACCCGGGGGCAATCGCTCTTACTGATGCCAACCTTATCACCATTGGCGGCAAGTCAGTAGGTTCTAATCACGAAGCTAGTTTCTCACTCCCAGCATCCTAATTCCACATACAACTCTCTACCCCTACCTACCCATCACTTACCCGATAAAATTAAATACAGCTCAGTTACTAGCGTAAAATTGGCTTCCTATTACGCGTGTTATTAGACAGTCTCGCTAATATTCGTTGGATTGCAAAGATAAGGAAAATAACTATAATTCACCGAGTAAGAAAACGTTAGAAAGGGCATTTGATATCCAGCTTGTGCGCCCGCATTTCGCAAAGCACTAAAGAGGAAAAATCATGAAATCTCCAGTCTATTTGATTAAAAGTAAGTTACGTCGCCTAGGAGCGAATTCAATCTTGAACACTAATCTGTCTGCTCTAAATACCATCAGATAATCCATTCACACTACGATGCATCTGCTTGATAGCGGAGGACACTCCCTGTCGAGATGGATAGCAATATTTTCATGTGGAGGAATGACAGAGAGGAGATTGATATGAGTAAGTCATTTGATGAGTTCGCTACTGAACTGATTGTGGCCGAGTGTATTGATTTGGCGATCGATAATGCGGAATTAGAGACCGACGCAGATATGTTGGAACTGGTAGAGGAAATACTGGGAATGGGGTTACCTACCACGACCACCAGCATATTACTTCGATGCAGGATCTTGGAGGAGTTGGATCTAGAGAATGTCTTTAATCGAATACGCGCAGGAATCGAAATGAAGCCGCTTTCAGCAACAACACATTGAAAAGACGAGTGGCTGTTTAATCGGCCACTCATATGGGCATTTGATATCCAGATTGTGCGCCCGCATCCCGCAAAGCACTAAAGAGGAAATAACATGAAAACAGTTATCTCAAAAAGAATCAGCCGTAATCACAGAGGTATCGAGAGAAGAATCAGCACGGAGCAAATGCCTACCAAGAATGATTTTCTTAGTAGGCACATCCCCTACATCTTTCATTGTAGTTGCGGACGTCACGCATATAGCTTTCACATCTCACCTGAAACAGTCACTGTAGTTGGTTTTTGCTCAGGCGGCGCAGGAACGGTGAAGAATAATGTTCCGCATATCGATGCACTTGATCTATTAGCAACCAGAAGCGATCCTACGGTTTTATTCGAGCTGAGAATCCTTGGACTTTTTGATTTGGTATCAGAGATCCGCGCGTATAATCACGACATTGGTTAAACCTTACCTTTTTGTAAGTCAAGGATCAGCTAAAGACTTGTTTCCGTAAATGGCAGAGTGCAACATAAGTCTTATGACTAAAACTACTGAATCAGGAGAGATCGATCCTTTAGATATAGTTGCAGTTGGACTCTACTTCGAAAATGCTGATAGGTTTGTTCAGGCGATAGCTTGCTTTAAACTTGCGTGCGAGGAGGGCCTTTTGGAGTGCTATTTATATGATGGATATTGACATAGTCGGATATGAATGGTTTTGGGGTGCCGTCGTGACACACGTCTGTTTTTAGGCTAGTTATTAATCACAACGGAATGGTCAAAGGTGAGTTGGAAGCAAATAGCTTTTGGATTTACTTTAGGCCAGTTTTTTGCATTTGGAGCATTTTTATGTCTCTGGCCAATGATCTGGATAGTCAGAATTTCACGAATGCTCGGATTTAAAGTGCTTGATTCAGCATTGCATGAAATAAAACATTGCAACCTGCTTCGATATCTTCAAATTTGGCATTTTCTTCTTCATTATGACTAAGGCCATTTTCACATGGTATAAATATCATACTTGTAGGGGCTACTCTTGATACATAAACAGAATCATGCCCTGCACCACTAACCATTTGCATGTTGCTGTATCCTAATAAGTCAACTGCACCTTGAACTGCAGTAACACAGTCATTGTTGAATTTTATTGCCGGTGAGTTCCACTCCACTCTTACTTCTGAGATTAAATTATAAGCTTCACACTCCTTGTTAATAATGTCTCTCATCTTTTTATCCATTTCATTCAGGGTATCTTGTTCTGGATGACGCATATCTAACGAAAGGATTAGCTTTTCCGGGACAGTATTACGGGATCCAGGTTCAGCCTTGATATCACCAAATGTCACTCGTGACCAGGGTGCATAATTATCTGCAATTTCATAAAGAGATTCCAAAATTCGATGTAATCCCATAAATGGATCACGTCGAGAATCCATCGGTGTTGGCCCTGCATGACATGGTTGCCCCTCAATTATCACATCGTACCAACACATTCCTTGTACGCCAGTGAGCACGCCAATTTGCAAGTTTTCATTTTCTAGAATTGGGCCCTGTTCAATATGCACTTCAAATGCCGCCTTGATATTAGACGCGCTACATTCTTCTTCGCCGAGGTAACCGATTCTACTTAATTCATCACCGATGGTTCTACCATCATCATCGCTTCTACTGTGACCAAATTGAAGATCAAATTCACCGGCCCATACTCCTGAACCAATCATTGCTGGTGAAAACCGTGCACCCTCCTCGTTTGTCCAACAAACCACTTCAACTGGGTATTCTGTATCTATATCTGCATCATTCAATGATCGAATAACCTCAAGACCAGCTAATACGCCGTAAACACCATCGAATTTACCCCCGGTTGGCTGAGTATCTAGATGTGAACCGGCTAACACAACCGGGAGTTCGTTATTCTTGCCTGCCCGCTTGGCAAAAATATTACCCATTTGATCAACCTTAACTGTGCAATTTGCATCTCTACACCATTCAACAAAAAGATCACGCCCTTGTTTATCTTCATCGGTTAGCGCCTGGCGATTACAGCCACCTTTGGCTGTCGCTCCGAACCTGGACATGTCCATTAGACTATTCCAAAGACGCTCTCCGTTGATTCTTATATTTTTTATATTACTGTTGTTCATATTCAACTTTCCCCAGTCTTTTTGTGATGAAATTAAACTGCTGTTCATTACTTTTAAAACAGAAAAGTATTATTTTAGATTCATATAATTTATATTTCACAAACAATACTTTAGAAATCACATCAGGATGTCATCTGAATTAAAAAATACAAATATTAATAAGCGCGTCATATTTGCGGCTTCAACCGTATCAGCATCAGGTGCTGCCATATTTCTTATCATGCCTTTATTAATTGGCGTTGCCATAGATGAATTAGGTTTCCTTAATGAACAAGCTGGTTTCATGACATCAAGTTATTTTGCAGGGTACCTATTAATTTGTATTTCAGCTGTATTTTGGATGCAGAGATCACAATGGCGATATGTATCCATATTTGCATATTCGCTGTTAATTTCAGGATTGCTCCTTAGTATAGTCACTAAAATTTACACCTTAATTCTCATTGCGTTTTTTATCTCTGGTTGTGGTGGCGGTATTTTATTTGGCCTTTGCTTGTGTATTCTTGCAGAAACTGATGACCCTGACCGCTACTTTGGAGTCAAACTCACTGCCGAACAGGCCCTAGCAGTGATATTATTTTTGATTCTTCCCCAATATGTCATCAAATCCTGGGGATATACAGGCTTGGTCGTTTGCCTCTCACTCGTTTTTCTTTTTCTAGCTTCATTCATCGTATGGATTCCGAATCAGGGAACGATGCGTAAATCACAACAATTAGATGATGGTAAAACACACTCGTCGCTACCTGTATGGTTAGGCCTCTTGTATTTAATGATTTTCATGGGTGGCTTATCGGGTGTTTGGGCTTTTGTAGAGCGTATGGCTAACAATAATGGCATAAGTGCAGTCAATATAGGCCAGGCTCTATCATTTGGTTTAGTAGGTGGAGGAATTGGTGCTTTCGCTGCAGCAGTCAATGGCGATAAATTCGGGAGAACAATTCCTCTCATACTTTCTCTCATATTACTTTCTATCGTGTTACTAATACTTAATACCAATTTTACTAGCCTCATGTTTGCGCTAATTATCTTTATATTTACTGGATTATGGAATTATTCACTCGCCTATCAGATGGGTATCGTTGCTATTCTTGATGCTAGTGGTCAACTCACGGTATTAATGTCTTCTTCGCTAGCTCTTGGTGCGATGATAGGGCCATTAATTGCAGGGCTTATAATTACAGATCAGAGTTTTCTTTATGTCCTCCTGCTTGCCTTTTTATGTATTTTCACTACAACAATTGCATTTATTAAATTAAACAAAACAGCTACATCGCCAATATAGTTATCACTGACGTATCATTTTTTCAAATGCAGGCTCAGATGTTCCGGCTGACATCCCCCCATCGATTAATATAGCCTGTCCATTTATGAAATCACAATCACGGGCAGCCAGGAAATGAACCAATGCAGCCACCTCTTCAGGTTGGCATATTCGTCCCAAAGGCACCATTGTCTTTTCACCTTCGATTAAGAATTCACCATCATCTTCATGGGCCATAGGTGTATCTACAGTTGTTGGACAAATGCAATTCACTCTGATTTTTTTTCCTGCTAATTCCAGTGCAGCTGTCTTGGTTAACCCTATTACCGAATATTTAGAAGCCACATAGGAGCTTAGAGATATGACCCCATGAGTTGCTGCAGAAGAAGCGGTATTAATAATCCTGCCCCCTTCACTCATTACGGGCTCTGCATGCTTAATTCCCCAGGCAACACCTTTTGTATTGACAGCAAAACAAAAGTCAAAATCTTTCTCAGAGGTTTCTGATAACTTTTTATAATCAGCGAATACACCTGCATTATTAACAACAATATCAAGCTTTCCATAAGCATCTATTGCAGATTGCATTAGTAACTTTACTTGTTGCTCATCAGTTACATCAGTCTTTACATAGACTCCATCGATTTCATTGGCAAGCTCGTTAGCATTTTGCAAATCAGCGATAACAACTTTTGCTCCAGCCTGTGCAAACCGTTTAACCGTTTCCATACCAATTCCTGATCCTCCACCAGTAACTACGGCAACCTCACCTTTCAATGAATAAAACTCAGTCATCGTTTTTTTCTTCCTATCTATTTCATGTCAATTAAATTTTAACTACCAGAAAACCCTTCTAAGACGTCACGTAATGGTTCTATATCCTGATACTCTCTAACTTCCATTACTTTCCCCTCAATATTGTGTACGAACAAAAAAACATAATCATTTCTATATATCTTTCCTGTAATTGCGGGGCCTGACTGTTTTGTTTCAAGAATAGTCGCTCCCTTCGCGTGCCACTCTCTATACCATTCTCTTTTCAATGGCTGAGGAAAAAAATTCTTCACTACAGCAGCAAAATCTTTTAGCCCATCAACACCATGATATTCACCACCGCCAAACTCCTCTGGACCAGGGACATACCAGATAAAGTCATCCGCCAACCAATCTATTGCTGCCTGAACATTTCTTCCTTTTAAATCGTCCATAAATTCAGATGGGATAAAATCCTCCCATGTTTTATCTGATATTACGCTAGCCATTTTTCCCACCTCTTTTGTCAGTTTTTTGCACCTCAGTATTGTCTGACAAATAGATCCCCAGATAAGCTTTTCCGGCTTTTTTTGCTTCTTCGATCATATCGTCTGTTATTTTCCCATGCTCTATTACTGAAAGTGAAAAAATCAGATCTATAATTTCAATAAATATATAAAAGATATCTTTTTGATTTAAATCATCTGGCAATTTAAAGTGTTGCTCAAATTTCTCCTTTAATGCTGCTGCGACATCGCGGTCGTTAACTCTATCCAGCATTTTAATTTCCGGGGGCGTTTTTCCGCTGATAAATAACTGACGTGCAGGCGGATTATCTTTATATACGGTTGCTCCTCTATCGACAAAATTTTCAGCAAGATCTTCCCAGGTTTTTATAACTCCTGCTCTATAAGGTTTCTGATGTGCTTGTATAAACTTATTACTGAGTTTCTTACACAAGACGGTAAACACATCATATTTATTTGAAAAAAAATGATACGCCGAGCCTTCTGGTATTTCAGCTCGGTTGGCAATATTAATAAATGCGATTTCTTCAACAGGCTGCTCACAAAGCAGGTCATAAGCTGCCTTTAATAGTAACTCGCGACGTATCCTGCCTCTTTCCCTTACTCCGGTATTTTTTTTACGTAGACCAACTGTTTCTCTAGGTGCCATTATCTAAACCTGATTAGAAGAAAATTTGAGAAAAAATATACTGCTTGATTTAAATTCATACTCGAGTTAACTTGACTATCTTACGATAGAAATACCAAAATAGCTACTCCGACAGGGGAAAATATGACCACCTTAACCGATAAAATCGCTATAGTTACCGGCGCTGGACACATTCAGGGGATAGGCCGCGCTATAGCGTTAAAACTCTCACAACAAGGCGCAACAGTGATACTAACCGACATTATTGACCCAGCTCAACTAGAACAAATAGCTGCAGATATTTCCAATGAGACGGGCTCTGAATGTCATTCTTTAAAATGTAATATCAGTGATTCGAATGACGTTAATATTTGCGTTAAACAAGTAATAGATAAATTCGGACAAATAGATATTCTAGTTAATAATGCCGGTGTAGCGAGTGGTAGCACGGAATTCCTGGGGCTTGAGGAGAAAGACTGGGACCTGAGTTACAATGTCAATATCAAGGGGACTGCTAACTTCTGCCGGGCCGTGCTGCCAACAATGTTGAAACAGGAGACTGGTGTCATCATCAATAATTCTTCTCTTTGCGGACTCGGCGCCATTGAGTCGATTCCCGCCAATTACACCGCCAGCAAGTTTGCCATCATTGGTATGACTAAAGCCATTGCTCTCGAATTTGCTTCCGAGAACATTCGGTGCAATGCCGTTTGCCCAGGCGTGGTCAACACTGCCATGCGTAAAGGTGCCGTCAGTCGTATTGCGGAACAATTAGATATCAGTCTGGAAGAAGCCGAGAAAGTAGAAGATGAAGCCATCGCTATGAAAAGAGCTGCAGATCCGGGAGAAGTAGCAGATGCAGTAGCCTATCTGGCAAGCCCTGCGGCAGCCTACATTACTGGTGTTGCTCTCCCGGTTGCTGGAGGCTTATCACAAGGCTTATAAAACTAAATTAAAAGAGAAGAAAAATGCCACTAGACCCTGAAAAATTGAGCCAGTATCAAAAAGCTGCTCTAAAACAACTGGATGAAAATAATGATCCTAGGATCGCAGCATTTTTTAAACGTTGTATAGAGGAAAACAATCCAGTTCTAGCGCCTGCACTGCACACAGAAGATTACTTTTATCGTGCTCCACGCACACGTGATCTCGTTGCAGTAGACATAGGATGTATTGGCGTACCTATGGATGTTAGCGCACCATATCGTGGTGGTGCTAAGTTCGGTCCCAGAAAGATACGGGAATGGTCGAAAAACCACGGACCTATACACGATCGATGGAATACTATTCCCTTCGATCTTTGTAGCGTAGCCGATATTGGTGACGTGGAATTTTCTCGCCCCCATGACACCAGACAGACTGTTGAAGATATCTTCAACAAATTTTGTGAGCTTTATGACGCTGATGTTAATCCCCTTAGTATTGGCGGTGTTCACACCATATCCCACCCTATCTTAAAGGCTCTCGGTCAGAAAGAACCACTTGGCCTTATACACATTGATGCCCATGCCGATACGATGACTGGGCTGATGCAAGGTGAAGAATTAAGTGATGGTGCCGTATTCCTGAATGCCGTACTCGACCAGGGTATTGATCCAGAAAGGACAATCCAGATTGGTATACGAGGGCGCGCTACTCCTTTTTGGCAATTTTCCCATGATAGTGGCATGCGTGTGATTACTATGGATGATTTTGATGAACTTGGCTTACAGAAAGTGTTGGAGGAAGTCAGGAAAATCATCGGTGATGGACCCTGTTACATCAGTATGGACTGTGACGGTATAGATTCTACCTATCTACCTGGAACACAACTACCAGAGCCTTTCGGTCTGACATCTCGTGAGGTGAGAAGTCTGATTCGTGGACTTCGCGGTCTAGATATAGTTGGTGCAGATATTGTAGAACTGTGTCCTCTCGTGGATGTTCAGGATATGTCCTCTAACCTGACAGCCGCTCTTGGGTTTGAACTGCTTTGTTTGCTGGCAGAATCTCGAGAAAGACGTATTGGCAAGAGTCGTAAGACTTACTGGTAATAAACTGTGATTACCCTAGGGTTATAAGACCCAGGCAAGTACGATAAAACCCAGCATGGCCAATACGGCTGCAAGCAAAGCATAAGGGAGCTGGGTGAAGGCATGATCCAATGGAGTACAACCACTGCCCTGTGCCGACAATACCGTGGCATCTCCATAAAAACAGGCATGACTACCAAAGGCACCTGCTGATATCACTGCACCGATCACCAGCGGCATAGATAAATCCATGGCCTGCGCCAAGGGAATGACAATAGGTAAGGCAATGGCGTAAAGCCCCCAGAAACTTCCCGTAGCAAATGCGATTAGTGCAAGTGTGACAAATGTAATCCCGGGCATAAAAAGAGGACTCATCAAAGGTTTCACTGTTGCAATCACAAATTGTGCAAGACCAAGTTTGTCATTTACGTCACGTAACATGAAAGATACCGCAACGATCGCCAGTACTGGCACCATATGTTTAAAACCAGTCATGATAGTGGTGACAATTTCTGTCCAACTCAACAATCGCTGACCAAAATAAAAAATTGCTGTCAACACCAGTGTGGCTACCACACTTTGCAGCAAATCCACATTGAATAACCACAAGGTAAACAACAATAAAACGATGGGAACAAAGAAATTATAAATATGTACTTCCGTGGAATTGTTCCCTTCATCAAACTGAATATCCGCGTAATTATCTGATAATGAATAGCCGGAATTTGCACGAAGCTCACATTTTTTCATGGGCCCTGTGACAGGAATTTTATGTGTACCAACCAGTGGGACCAGAAGCAGGCAGAACCATGCGTAGAACATATAGGGAATAGATTGGACATATAGAAAAAACCCCTCTCCCTGTTCAGCATATCCGTTCGATTCCAACAAACCAATAACATAAATGGCCCATGAAGTTACCGGCACAAGGATACAGACTGGTGCCGCAGTAGAGTCCACGACATAGGCCAGCATCTCTCGGGAAATCTTGAAGCGATCGGTAACCTTTTTCATTGCGGCGCTTACTGCTAACGCATTCAAGTAATCATCAATAAAAATGACGATACCCAGTAGCCAGGTAACAAAAATGGCCTGACCACGACTTTTTATTATTTTGCTTACACCATTACTAAAGGCAGTAGCACCACCTGATTTAACCAGCAACGCAATCAAACTGCCGAACAGACCAACGGCAAGTCCTATCCAAGCCAAGATCCTTTCGGTCAGGACTTGTACTGCTCCATTCGTAAAAGACGGGAAAAATTGCCAGCCAGACAACATCATGTGTCCCATTGCTGTTCCGATTAGCAATGATTGCAGTGGTCTATGCGTCGCAATAGCCAGAACAATCACCAGAATAGTTGGTATTAGACTATATAGCCCCCAATGTTGAATGGTTGATTCCATCTTAACGCGTGTGCATCAAAGCACGACGTTCAGATTCACTAATATCTCTCCGTACCCTACCGGAACCAAACCAGACAAGCACCCCAGCCAAAATCCAAAATAACATTAAAAGCCACTCAACCGGTATGAGGGTTTGCCTCTCTATCCAGGTGAAATAAAGAGAACAAATAACCATTAAACTGCAAACAACGATTGCGATAATGACTAAATATGGATATCCGGGCATCTTGTATGGCCGTTTAAGTTCAGGAGATCGTTGACGTAGCCTCATAAAAGCACAACATGCAAGAAGATAGACAAGACTAAAACTAAGCGCAGCAGTATTAATCGCAATAATCAGGGCCGGTCTCCCAGCAAGACAACCACCAATACATAATAACCCCACAGTTAACACAGCGACATGAGGAGAACCGTATTTTGGATGCGTATTAGAAAAAGACGGGTAGATAAGTCTGGCTCGACCCAGGGCGAATAAAACTCTGGCTGCAGAAAAAAAGACTGCGTTCCATGTAGTCAATAAACCAAGTAGGCCAGTAAAAAGAACAAGTTTACCCATCCAAAATGAATTAAAGGCATACTCAATCGCCGAGGCAACACCCATTTCAGCATTCACTAGTACATCGCGCGGTGCGGCTAACGCGGTTGCCAGGATAACGCTGGCATAAAAGACTCCACCGGCGATAAATGTAGAGGCGACAATTTTTGCTAACATCATGGGATTTCTTAAATCAGCAACTTCACCAATGGCCTGAGGCATGGTGTTGAAACCGGAATACCAAAATGGTGTGGTGATTAGGACCAGAAACAACCCCTTCAGCGCCCC
>JAQWLX010000138.1 GCA_029247075.1 Halieaceae bacterium
CCAAATACCACAAACGAACAACACGTCAGCAACACCGCGATTAATTTAATATATAAAGATTTAGTCAATAACATAGCTGCTCCCTCTACTATTTTTTATCAGGGTCGTAGCCCTAAACAATCACAAATGAAAAGTAATGTCTAGCAAAACCAGACGAAAGGTCTATCTCATCCCAGTATCAAAGATAATGGCCACAAGCCATCTAATATCATCATCCAGATCCAGACACTGTTGTTTTAATTGAGTCATATTTCTTTCAGATATTGCATGACGTTTCTTGGGGTTGTCATGTGAAGGAAGATAAACACGAGAAAATGCGTTCTGACACTCCAAGCCTAACTCCAGTATCACAAAGTTAATAACTGCTTTAATACCTGAGAAGATTCGTTGAAGGGAACTATGACTCAGTTCTTTCTTCAATAACCACTCACGCAATAGAACTGCATCCCTGGAAGTATATTTGTCTACAGATCTCGAACCCAAACACTCAGTTAAGTAGCCAATATAGCGTTTAGCGGTGGTGAAGAACTGCTTCTGTCTGCCCTTCCCTATTACAGTTAGATAAAGTTCTAATGCATCTTCAATGGTTAATAGCCCTGAATCATTAACAGCAGCTCCATTCAAAAGCAGATGAGCAGCAGGTACATCTTTCTTCTTCAATCTTAAACCTAACCAGTAGTCCTCTAGCTTTGCTGAAACAAGTCTAGAGGCTGTTGTAGCCTTGGTAAATGATCTGGTCTTCAAGGATTGAACGATCCTTGATCTTGAGTAATAACTTCTAAGGTCTACTGGAATAGATTTAGAGAAGTAATAAACATCACCTCTAACAAAAGTATATTTAGGATTAATTAGTGTCTTCATTTTTGTCTACAGTCCTCTAGCTAGTTTGATATAAACGCTAGAGCTAACAAGTACTTAGAAGACTTTTGAGTCTGTTAAGTGGCGGACCGGACGGGACTCGAACCCGCGACCTCCGGCGTGACAGGCCGGCATTCTAACCAACTGAACTACCGGTCCACGGTAGCCAAACTCTATATAGAGTTTTGGTGGGTGATGACGGGATCGAACCGCCGACCCTCTGCTTGTAAGGCAGATGCTCTCCCAGCTGAGCTAATCACCCAAATCTTGAGTGCGGGCATTATAAATCCCCAACTCAAACTGTCAATGAAGAACCATAAAAAACCAATCAGCCGTAAAATGTCTGCAAATAAGATTCAATAACTCACTGATGTCCTAGCAAGAAAACTTAAACAGTTATTGACAGCCTAGAGCATCCATAAATATTAACACTTACTACAAGGATTACATTAAAAAGGGGTCTATATGCACAGATTATCTGTGCTAGCTAGGATATATAACCAGTCTCGGTTATTCACACATCATCTTCTATTTTACAATTCGGTGCTTTAGCTTCATCTATCCCCAAACTATATAAAAAAACATCCATAAGTATATGTTTTATATCTCTTTTATTGATTGTACAAATTTTAACCAAATCTTAATCGGTCAAACAGCGCCTATGTTACAAGAGAGATGAAACAAATTATGCACGGATTTATCCACAGATTCTGTGGAAAAAATTCCCCTAGCTTTTAACCTCTTTTGTTTCTAACTCATATATTTATTATTCCCGGCAAGAAAACTAGACTAGTCTTTCCGCAAAGACGATAGTCTGTCTCGTATTACCAAGCATAATGACATAGCCTTGCCTTCTATCATCGCCTTCGAGGCTGTAGTCAAACCGGTATTGCCGCCATATCTTCCACCTTCCATTTGAATCTCGACTTAATGATAACTTATTCAGATGAACACTTTGATCTAGGAGCTGGAAATTACCTTTCTTTCCTTCAAAAGTAACTGCGTCAATGGCAAATTCACGAACCTTCGTCGCATTGAGAAAATATATCGCAGTTACGCAAAATAAAATTACACCAAGCAAACCTTCAATAGTAAAAAGCATTAAGATCTAATTAAGATTTTGACAAGCGCCTAACAACGCTTTGAAAAGTCAAAATCGGCAGATCATCAAGGACTACCTTACCGGTCAAGAAACACATGGAACGAGTTCTTTTTATTACCTCTGCCGTGGCTTCTATCCAATCATCAAGCCGAGCAGAAGCCATAAATTGGCAATTAAAACTTACTGTTGCACAATTCTCTTTGACCCCTTGAAGCGCAGACATTGAAGAAGAATAATCAGCGAAACTCATCAAAACACCTCCGTGAACCGTACCCAAACCGTTGCAATTTTTACTTCTCACTCGAAATCCACACCTTAGACCAGCCCTCTCTTTAAGATAATAAAAAGGTCCAATATCATCCTCTGCAGGACTAATTCCTTTAAGTTGCACAAAACCGCTGGGTGGTGTTTCTAATTCTTCCATATCAGGCCTTTCTTTATTGAGGTATTGGTTACGATTACCGTAACTCTATAAACTGTTATTGAGTCTACATCATATTGGAAATTTCAAACAAAAATTTCAATACTATCGTGTTAAATCGATGAGGCTCATCAAAATGCACCCAATGACCTGCACCTTCTACCGTTGAGATCTCTGATTTGGGAAACAGCTTTCTAATTGAAAGTTCGTTATTTTTTGAAATAAAGCTAGATCTCTGTCCCCGAACAAATAAAGATGGGCCATGATATTGAACTCCTTTACTGTCAGGAGCTAAGCAAAGTAGAGGATAATCCTGTCTTAGCCCTTCATAATTAAGAATCCATGAATAAATTCCTTCTTCATTATTTCTTAAACTCATAGATAAAAATTGAATAAAATCAACCTCATCGAGGTGTTTCTCCAGAATTTTATTTGCGTCCTTGCGTGAAATACATTTAGTTTCCAATACTTCTTGCATAGCATCGAAAACATTTTGATGTGAATTAGGATAGCTAACGGGCGCTATATCGATAATAATTAAAGACCAGAACCTTGCCGGATCGATTAAAGCCATCTGCATCGCAATCTTTCCTCCTAGTGAATGACCAACAAGATGGCATGTATGCAAGTCATTTTCATCGAGCCACGCTATTAGGTGTTCTGCATAGATACAAAGATCTCTTTTGGATAACCAGGAAGAACTACCATGGTCAGGAAGATCTACACTGTAGACTGAAAAATGGGAGGATAATGCTCTTGCAATCGACTTTAAATTTGCGCCCATCCCAAATAATCCGTGCAACAGCAACACGTTTTCCCCATTACCAACCCGACGAAAACTTATCATCTTATCTTTCCAAACAAGCGTGACAATTTGTTATCATAGCAACGAAACTAACTGGATACTGACTAAAATGGTATTGTTAAAAAAAACACCTAAGACGTTTAGCCGAATTATGATTCCTCTATTAATATCGGCCTGCGCAACAACTGCTCAATATAACCCAACCACTTATAAGTATGAGTTAAATGATGAACTTCTGGGGCAGGCTAATATTAAAACTGTCATTATCCCACATGTTAATCTTGGGACTCCTTCTCGCAAATATCTAGAAAATGTTTCCCCCAGAATCGACGCTCATGTAGCAAGCTATTTGAAAAATAATGGATTCAAGGTGCTACCACAACGATTATTTAAAAAGCACTACAGCAACGGTATCAGAGCATTTGGAAATCCTATTGATAGAACTACAGGACGAGTGAATAAAAAGACTTTTAGTAGGATAATGCACAGTGTAAGAAATCAACTCCGCAAAGAGTCAAACCTCGACGCGTTTATATTCACTGATCTCATAGAAAGAGAAATATCATTTAGCGGAGGAATGAAGCACTTAGCAAGGTGGGATGGGGTTACCAGAAAGCCATCACTACAGGGTCCTGGAAGTGGTGTCACCGGCGCGTTTGACTGGGCAATGCTAGCATCGGCTGCTTCTCTTCAAATCACAGTATACAATATGGAGCTTCAGCCTCTCTTTTTGAGTCAAGGTGGACTAGACGCAACTGATGCAATAGACACAAGATCTTCAGCAGGACGATTCGTCAGGAGAAAAAATATCTTAGAGAACGAAAATCACATTTCAGAAGGCGTAGAGCTCGCTTTCCATCCGCTAATCATAATGGATAACTGGCCAGGAAATCCATGATGCAGTTATCTTTTTAGTAGATAAGCTCCATTCCCCTTTGAATACACCACATCGCGGAAAGTCCTCCCAAAATATATACAGGGATTTTTCTAACTAAAAGGTTATCGGGCATCATCGATCTAGAGAGGAACCATACTAAATACACCGTTGCAATAAATAGCAATTGTCCTATTTCTATTCCTAAGTTAAAAAACAAAAGTGCTAACGGCACTTGATTTTGTGGCAACCCAGTTTCCGCTAAAGCACCTGCAAACCCCATGCCATGTAACAAACCAAACCCTCCGGCCAACCACCAAGGATTTTTCCACAGAAATCCAGGATTTTCCTTTCGAGAAAGTTCAAGTGCTAAAAGAAAGATACTCAGGGCTATTACAAGCTCTGCCAGATCAGAAGGAAAAGAAACAATTTCAAACGTTACTAGCGCAAGTGTTACGCTGTGCCCAAGCGTAAAAGCGGTTATCGTCCAGAATAAGCGACTCCCTCCGCCCACCAAAAGCAGAAGACCGAATACAAAAAGCAGATGATCAATACCTTCCAAAATATGCTGCGCGCCGAGGAGCGGATAGCTAAGAACAATCTCTCCGACATCGGGCTCACGCGGCACAATGAACGAAGACGAATCCGAATCCAAAACCGTTTGATACGTGCGATCATCTAACAATGAAATGATCAAGATCGCTGAAGCTTGATTAGCCCCTAATCCATCCACCGATAGTTTCTGACCTACAATTCCATCTTTGCCAAACTTACAAGCAACTTGCCACTGAGAGACAACACCAGTCCCCTCCAACTGTGGTGGGATCTCAGAATTGATATTGCAGCTATTCGGCCATAATGGTCGCAAAGGGGTACTGCTTACACCCTGAGCTGGTGTTTTCCACACAATATTAAATTCATTAAAACCTACTTGTGAAACCTTAAGAATAGAAGGTGCGAATCTATGTGCCGAAACAGGTGTCGCAAATAGAATGAAAAACACAACCAGCAATCTAATCGATAATGATCTCATTGCCTATACTCATATTTCATTCTAAGTTTATCCAGCTCCGCCGCTAATACACCCTTATAGGCATCTCTCTCCAAATCTCGAACCAATTCGCTCCTTACTTCAGATAAAACTGCATCTCTCTCCAATTCAATTTCATCTATCCAAACAAGATGCTGCCCATATGTTGAACCAATCGGCCCAAACCAATTATTTGAAGAAATATCTAAAGCTTCTAAGTTTTTCGTAAATTCATATCCGAAACGTCGAGATAATTGTTCTCCAGACTGCCGAACAAATTTATACCCAGGAAGGAAAGGAAAACTAAACTTGCGTGCTTCCTCTGGCGTCAGATTCTTCGTTCTAATTACATTCATAGCTGAACTGAGGTTCGTGCGTTTCCCTTGAGGAAAATATAGGTGCTGAAGTGTGTATTTAGTTGGTCTTTGGAACTCTTTTTTTCGACTTTCAAAAGCCTCAGTAATCTGCTTCTCACTTGGTCTATCAGGTGGATTTCTAGCAACCAAGATCTGCTCTACAACTTGAATCATTCTTCGTTTTATTACCTCATCACCAAGATGCATCCTCATATCAATCGCTTCCTTATACACCTGTTCTTTTGGTTCTCCTCGCAATAAGTCTAGAAACGACATATTCCGCAGTAATCTTTGGTACACAACAGGGTCGTGTAGATGCAATTCTCTGGAGAGAGCAAAATGAAACATCATATCGCGATCCAATTCGGATCTAATCATTGACTTGAGCTGCAATGGAGTTGGGACTGTACGCGTGACATCCATCCACTGTCTTTGTAATCCACTAATTCGTTCGGTAGAAAGTGGACCAATAATCGGTACAGGTGTAGGAAATATTCTGCCAGAAATATCATTTAGGATAATTCCCAACAAGACAAAATGCAGCCAAGGTTTTGAAAAGAACCTGTATGAAGTGGAGAGAAGCGTCATAAATATCGCGGCCTTAAAATTTCAATCTTCGTAGTCCGCAAGTTTTCTTTCGGCTTGTGCAGCAATTCCTGCCATCAGGTCTTGCTGGCTCAGCATTCCCGCATTCCAAGTAGCAATATAGTTTAATCCATCGTGCACACTGTGATCTCGTGAATATAAAAGCATTTCCTTGGTGCCGCGAATCGAGATAGGTGACTTGCAAGCGATCTCTTTCGCGATATCCTTGACTCCCGAAAGCAAAGCAGGATAGTCATCGAAAACAAAATTCACAAAACCAACTTCTTTCGCTTCACTTCCATTCATCTTTCGCCCTGTATATGCTAATTCCCGAGCCACACCATCTGGTATCAGCTTCGGAAGTCTCTGTAGCGTACCAACATCAGCGGTCATGCCAATATCAATCTCTCTAATAGAGAAATACGTATCTTGGCAAGCATAGCGCATGTCACAGCACGAAATCATATCAACTCCTCCTCCGATACATGCTCTCTGTACAGCTGCGAGAACTGGTTTCCGGCAAGTTTCTATTGAAGTCAAGTTGCTTTGTAGTTTCAGAACACTTTGTCTAACACTCTCTGCCACACGAGCCGGATCCGAAGATCCTTCATGCAAATTCTGAAACATATCTAGATCTAAACCTGAACAAAAGTTCTTGCCTGCACCTGCAAGCACAACAGCGCGCACCGAAAGCTCACTATCCAACCAATTAAAGCAATTGTGAATGTCAGTCCACATCGATGTGTTCATAGCGTTGGATTTATCAGGACGATTTAAGGTAACCGTAGCAACTTTGTCTTCAATTTCTAACTCAAGAGTTTCAAAACTAGGCAGCATATTTAAATTCCTTTATAAAATTATTCAAGATTTCACCAATGCCTTAGACAATTCTCCGGAATATCTTTGTCCAGCATTTTTGGTTCTCCGATTCGCGTTCCTAGATATAAAAATCCTATGATTTCCTCGTTTTCCCCAACGCCAAGTGATTTAGCTATGTATGAATCTCTCGACGCATCTCCGGTCCTCCAGATTCCAGCATAACCAAAGGCCTCGGCTGAAAGTAGAATCGCATAAGCTGAGCACCCAGCGGAAAGACGCTGTTCCATCGCTGGCACCTGGGCATGCCGGGTTATTTTGGAGACAGCCACAATAATCATAGGGGCTCTCATTGGTGACTTCCTTGCTCGCTCTCTTTGAGATTCGCTAGCCGCAGGATTTCTCTTGATAAGAGCTTGCTCGAATACATTACCCAGCGCTTCCAACCGATGACTCTCAATACTTATAAACCTTACAGGCTTTAGTCCTGCATGATCAGGCACCCTAAAGGCGGACTTTAACATGACGCTCAATTCGCTACGATTTGGTGCGGGCTCATCAAGCCTTGCTGCCGAATTTCTCTCAATCAAAAATTCAACGTGCATATTCATTATTGGCTTCGTCAAACTTTCCTCCCTATTCTAGGTTCTAAAAGACAGTTCTAACAATCTTGATTACTTAACGATATATTTTTTGGTGTTTGTCTATTCACTTCTCTAAAAAGGTGATTCCCCTACAAATATATTGATGAAACCTCTATCATCACAAGTCGCATCAACATTATTACACCAGGTACACAAATGATCTGCCGTGGTAGCAACTAACTCATGATTAATATGATCTACTATCCATAGCTTAGCTCCAAGCTCTCTAACCAGGTTAATCAAAGCTTCTCCTGAAGAGCTCGCTGTGCGCAGAGAGTAAGGTGTTAACTCTATCAGCATTCTGGGAAGTGAGGTAAGGCTTAGCAACATTGGCATCAAACCATCAAGGACTTCGTACTCGCTTCCTTGAGTATCAACTTTAATAAAATGGAGACGCGTTATATCATTCACAAGCAATCTAGATCCATGCCTAAGAGTAACCGATATCGATTTTTTATCCTTTTCATCTGGATAGAGCTGATGGTCACCATAATTATCCGCACTCAAATAAAGCTTTTCCTCGGAATCTCGATTCGATAGTGCAATACGCATAGCTTTTACTTGATTGCTTAATTTATTCTGCGACAAGCTCTTTGACATTAGTCTAAAGTTAACTGGCTCCGGTTCGAACGAATAAACAAAACCACTTGGACCAACAAGCCTTGCAGCTAGGATAGTGAAATATCCAATATTGGCCCCGACGTCCAAAAATGAATATCCTTCTCTCAAGCTGGAGATCAATATGCTGGTTTCGAACGGCTCCCAGTAACCATCTTTAAAAATACGCTCCGAAATAACACGATCAATACTTCCATGTACAGTCAAAGAAATATCGGAAAAATCCGGGAGCGCTAACTTTACCTGTCTTTCTGTTGCACGCATAAACCAAATAAGTCTTAAATTAAGTTAGGCTTCATCTAGACTCACTCTATGAAAAAACGCTATACCCATATTTTGTAATTAAAATTCAAAGCTGCCAAAAAAAGGCTCTAGATGAAACACACTCAAGGTCGACGCCCATCACAAAGGACATCCGTTATAATTTCTGTATCCATATATTCTTTGAGCCTATAAATAAGGCCTTCTCGAAACTCAAATAAAAAATGATACTTGTTATGATATTGCTTGCCAGAAAGATGTGCTCCTGAAGAAATCGCTTCAACGGCGACTCTGTTACCTTCACAAACCATTCCTTCAATAGAAAATTCAAGCCCTTCTGGAAACAAGCCGAGAACTGCGCCCGCAGATGATTTAATTTCATCACGACTGGAAAATCCAGAAATCAAAGTATTTCCAGAAGTCCAACACCCTCCCGATGGATGGTATGACTCATAGATATATTCTACATCTGATTTGTTAAGAGCTAAGAAAAACTGTTCTACCTTTTCTTTTAGATTTTCTTTTGTCACCACAACACCAATTAATCAACTATAGCTCTATTAGACAACTGCTCGACGTGAATGACTGCTTTATAAAAAATATGGTGACATTTACAAATGCACAATCTGCTCAGTCAATGACTAAATCTGGATAAGGACTATCCATATCGATATTAATTTTTCTATCAGCGAGATTGATTTCGTTACCACTAAGCTTAATATCTTGATCAGTCATAACTCCATGGTCAAATCGATATTTCACCACCTCCTCTCCAGCAATGGATCTAGCATCCCACTGCTGTACTCGATCACGAACTATTTCATTATTTTTTTCCCATTGCGTCCAAGCTTTCTTCTTATAACGCTGCTGTAGCATTTTTCGCGTTGACAAGGGGCTTAGGATCGCAGCAGAAGCATTATTACCACCAAAACCTTTAGAATTTATTATCGCATAATACTGAGAACTGAGATCAAGCTCCTTATCCTTCATAGAAAAATCCAGATGATCTGACACGACGTCATCAGCCAAATGATCGATAGTTTTGATACCGGGTAAAATTCCATAATCCCAGACGCCAAGAGTAGAATTAATTTGATCACCACTAGCCGCGCTTAAAGAATGACCTAAATAACTTTTTAGTGCAGCAACTGGCCATTCAGCAATTCCGAATTGCTCAGCTACTCGGCTAAGGATTTCCGACTCGGTCGTTCTATTTTGAGGCGTACCTGTACCATGAGCTTGCACAAATCCACCGACCCGAAGTTTCTCTATTCCACAAGTTGCTCTTACTGAAGCCAAGGCTTTTGCCATGGTAATATAGTTTCCAACACCTGGGCCTGAAATAGATTTTTTAAACCCATCCGCGTTTACGAAAACATCTGCCGCCGACCCGTACATTGTAGCTCCTAGCTCCATTGCTAGCGCATCATCAAATAAAACGAGCATTTGAGAAGACTCGGATATAGTGAAACCACAATTTTGCGAAAATGGTCGGCATGCTCTTCGATAATTGGGCTGTTGATCTTCACTAAGCTTATCTAATTGCCTCAAGCCTTTATCTGTTGCTAGAGCTCCCATCGCTCCATATCCTTCCATAATCTCGGGTGTTATAGGTGCTTCAGCAGAACCAACCAAGACCACTCTTGCTCTTCCGCTCCGAATGTCATGGATACCATGTCGAAGGTTATATAAGAAGGATGCACATGCGCCCAAACTTGCGCCTGTCGAGCCGACGCTACCCAGGACATAGGCATTAATAAAATCCGAAGGCATCTCAGCCAAACCAAGTGCGCAAAATTTAGAACTTACTCTTTGGCCAACATACCTAGATTTTATCATTCCACCAGTACCAGCCGAATCCAGCTGCCCCATGGCACTTCCAGCGTAAACACTAATCTGATCTGGAGATACTCTTTCTTGAATACTTTCCCAGTCAATTCCAAGAGAACCTAAAGTATCTGAAGCTGCATAAATAGTCATTTGGAGACCCCTAGGATGGTTTCTAGAAGGATATAGCTCTCCTGGCTCAAATCCGGTTGGCAATTGTCCGGCCGCTTTCACTTCGAAATCTCGGACAGTAGGAAGCAAAAAATCTTGCTGTCCAACTATTTGCACATTGACATGCGTTACGGAACTAGGTGTCAAAGACCAGTCTCTTGGTATTTGGTCTGGTAGGTTCTGTCGCTTCACATTAAAGTTTACTGGTTGCCCATTACTCTGAGTGGGAAATCTTCTGTTCCACTCAACTCGATCTGGATCAAAATGCTGAACCTCTATGCGCCGCACTAA
>JAQWLX010000139.1 GCA_029247075.1 Halieaceae bacterium
AACAGCCCTGCTCGTGTCGTAGCACCTACCAGTGTGAATTTTGGGAGATCTATCTTAATTGATCTGGCCGCCGCACCTTCACCAATCATTATATCAAGCTGAAAATCTTCCATTGCTGGATATAGAATTTCTTCAATATATGGACTCAATCTATGAATTTCATCAATAAAAAGAACGTCTCCAGCCTCCAAATTAGTCATAAGAGCGGCGATATCTCCTGCTTTCTCCAAAACAGGACCCGATGTCGATTTCAAAGGCACACCCATTTCGCTAGCAATTATAGTCGCCAGAGTTGTCTTACCGAGACCTGGGGGACCGAATATTAAAGTATGGTCTAATGCTTCAGAGCGACCACGAGCGGCCGCTAAGAAAATATTCATTTGCTCACGAACAGCTTTTTGACCCACGTACTCATCCAAAGATCTTGGTCTTATTACTTTATCAGTGGCTTTCTCCGACAAATCAGTGGTTTCAGCGGCAACTAGTCGATCTGTCTCTATCATTTGCAATCCACCTAAGTTTTACCAATCGCTCTAAGCGCTTTTTTAATTATTTCTTCCCTGCCCAAACTTTGGTCCTGATTAACTACTATGGCAACCATTTTTCTCGCGTCGCTATGACGATAACCCAATGATTCGAGGGCTTTTTCGGCGTCTTCAATCGCATCCGAAAAATCTGAGGCCAGTTCTTCAGTCCCTGCAAGATTAGCTCTACTAGCGAATTGTTCCGGTAACTTATCTCGCATTTCTACAATTAGTCGCTCTGCAGTCTTTTTTCCAACGCCAGGAATTGCAACCAGACTGGAGATGTCACCATCCAATACGCAGAGACTAAATCCTTCTATATCCATTCCAGAAAGTATAGTTAATGCCAGCTTGGGACCGACACCACTAATTTTTATTAATTTTCGAAAAAGATCCCTCTCAGCATCTTCAAAAAAACCAAAAAGACTTTGTCCATCCTCTCTTACAATAAAATGTGTTAGCAAATAAAGTTCACAGCCTTTTTTTGGAAGATTATAAGAGCTTTTTGTAGGCACTTGAACTTCGTATCCCAACCCGCCAACCTCTATCAGTAAATTGCCAGATTCCTTGCTAAGTAAGGTGCCTCTAATACTTCCTATCATTTAAATTGGCCTCCCTTTTTGTGCAAGTTATATATGGCCTTAACTCAAAGAACTCTATAAGTTTTGTGGACATGACAAATCGCTGCTCCGAGAGCGTCCGCCGCATCTTCTGCGGGGTTGGTAGATAAACCTAACAGAACTTTCACCATGTGCTGCACCTGAAATTTCTCAGCAGCGCCAGTTCCAACTACCGCTTTTTTTATCTCTCTGGAGGAATATTCATATACCTTAATATCTTTTGAAACGCATGCGACTATGGCAGCTCCCCTGGCATGCCCTAATTTCAGTGCCGAAGATGCATTTTTCGACATAAAGACCTGTTCAATAGCTAGTTCATCGGGACAATATTTCTCAATTAATTCCAGTATGGAAAAAAATATCTCTCTCAAACGGAGAGCGAAATCATCGCTCGTCAATCTAATCACACCGCTACTAATGTAGGTGCTTTCGCCTCTATTAGACTCAATGATGCCAAAACCAGTTTTTATTGATCCCGGATCGATACCGAGAATAGTAGCCATATTGAACCTGCTAAAGAGGTCAGTAACTTGAACCGTCGTACAGTATTATGGATGCACAAATACCTGAAGTACAACATCTATAACATTTTCGTTAGAATAACCTATTCAGGCCATTCGGCATTTGTATAAACGTTTTGAACATCATCTAAATCTTCTAACGCCTCAATCAGCTGCGATACTTGCTTAACACCCGACGGATCTAAAGGAACACAAGTGGTTGGCAGCATCGATATATCCGCTTGTATGAAAGCGATTCCTGCTTGTTCAAATGCCTGTCTAACTTCTGAAAATGCTTCCCATGCCACCGTCACTTCAGTCAATCCATGCGAATGAGAAATAACATCTTCTGCTCCAGAATCAAGAGCTACATCCACAATTGCATCTTCTTCAATACCATTGCTAAATAAAAGAAATCCTTTTCTTTCAAATAAATAAGCCACGGAACCGTCTGTACCTAAATTACCACCATGCTTCGAAAAAGCATGACGAACTTCCGCTACTGTCCGATTTCGGTTATCAGTCATCGCTTCTATCAAAACTGCTATACCACTGGAAGCATACCCTTCATAGGTCATCTCATCTAGATTATCAGAATCGCTATCTCCTGAGCCTCTCGAGATTGCACGATCAATCGTGTCTCGAGTCATATTCGCTCCGAGAGCTTTATCCACTGCCGTTCTAAGTCTTGAATTATCTTCTAGAGAAGGACCTCCTTGGCGAGAAGCAACAACCAATTCTCGAATTAATCGAGTAAATGCTTTACCGCGTTTGGCATCTTGAGCAGCCTTACGATGTTTTATGTTGGCCCATTTACTGTGGCCTGCCATAGATCAGTCTCCAGAAAAACTTTCAAAAGTTACAAACTAAAATTAATTTCTAATTCGAATACCTAGCTCGCTAACTTGATTACGACTAACCACGCCAGGAGCATCAGTCATGACGCATTGAGCCGATTGAGTTTTAGGGAAAGCAATCACATCTCTGATTGAGTCAGCATTGCTCATTAACATCACTAACCGATCCAGCCCAAACGCAAGCCCGCCGTGGGGTGGAGCTCCATACTCTAAGGCGGATAAGAGGAATCCGAATTTTTCATTAGCTTCCTGTTTTTCGATACCAAGTAGTTGAAGAACAGTTTCTTGAAGTTTTTTATCATGAATCCTAATACTCCCTCCACCAAGCTCTGTCCCATTGAGGACCATATCGTAAGCCTGAGAACAAGCTTGCTCGGGAGATTTTATTAGCTGCTCTAGAGAACAATCTGGCGCTGTAAATGGGTGATGCAGTGCAGATAAATTCCCAGAAGATCCCTCAAACATTGGAAAATCAACAATCCATAACGGTTTCCATCCTTCTTCGATCAAATCAAGCGCCTCCGCAACCTTAACTCGTAAAGCACCTAATGATTCATTAACTACGTTAGAAGTGCCGGCACCAAAGAAAATAATATCTCCATTTTCAGCGCCAAGCCGCTTAAGCATCTCTGAAAGAACACTATCGGGTATAAATTTAACTATAGGCGATTGCAACCCTTGCATTCCCTCTGACAAATCGTTGACCTTGATCCAAGCTAATCCTTTAGCACCATAAGAACCAACATAGTCTGTAAATTCATCTATCTCCTTACGACTAAATTTTGCGCCTCCCGGGACTCTCAAACCTGCAACTCTGCTCTCTGAATCATCTGCCGGCTCTCGAAAAACTTTAAATTCAACACTCTTCATTAAATCATCCAAGGAAATAAGCTTTAATGGTATGCGCAGATCTGGTTTATCCGAACCATATTTATCAAGCGCCTCAAACCAAGTTATCTTTGGAAAATCTATAAGCTCAATATTCAAAAGCTCTTTGAACAAATTCTTAACTAGCTTTTCTGCAATATCCATAATAGTTAATTGATCTAAAAAAGCGGTTTCTATATCAATCTGAGTAAACTCTGGTTGCCTATCTGCTCTAAGATCCTCATCTCTAAAACACTTAGCAATCTGATAGTATTTGTCGAAACCAGAAATCATGAGAAGCTGCTTGAATAACTGAGGAGATTGGGGGAGAGCAAAAAAACTTCCAGGATATGTTCGACTAGGGACCAAATAGTCACGAGCACCTTCTGGAGTAGCCCTAGTCAAAAGTGGGGTTTCGATATCTAAAAACTCTTCACCCTCAAGAAAAGTTCTCACCATAGATGTGATTTTTGAACGAAGACGGAGCCTATTTTGCATCTCCCTGCGACGAAGATCCATATATCTATGCTTTAAACGCACTTCTTCACCAACAGAAGTATATTCGTCCATTTGGAATGGAGGTGTCTTCGAAGAATTTAATATTTCAAGTTCTTTACCCAAAACCTCAATCTCGCCGGTGGACATATCTGGGTTTACCGTAGATTGACTTCGAGCTCTAACACAGCCTTTAATACGAAGAACATATTCTGACCTGACCATATCGGCTCTCTGGAAGTTTTCTCCTGTATCAGGATCGAAAACCACCTGGACAATTCCATCACGGTCTCGTAGATCAAGAAAAATAACTCCTCCGTGATCTCGACGCCTATCCACCCAACCACAAAGTGTCACCTCATCTTCAATGTGCTCTTTGCGTAGACTTCCTCCATATCGCGTTCGCATTAAATTAACCTTAATACAAATTGCTGTTGTTGTTTTTTTATCTGGCTTTTCATTTTCAAATAATCCATAGATTTTCTAAGAAGCTGGTTTCTTTGTATCGTTTTTTTTACTCGATTTCTTATCTTCGCTGGTTTTTTTTTCAGCACTTTTTTCCTTAGAAGAAGTTTCTTTGCCACCCTGATTATCTGATGCTGATTTATTGGTTTTTTCAGAATCACCAACCAAATTTTTCTTTTCACCTGTCTTAAAATCAGTTTCGTACCAACCACCTCCAGCTAAACGAAATGCTACTGCCGAGACTTTTTTACGAAGTTTCGGTAGCTCACAGCCTGGACAATCTAAAGGAGGAGGATCATTAATCTTTTGTATGATCTCTAAGGCGTGATTGCAATTCTCACATTGATACTCATATATCGGCATAAAACTAGTATTCCGACTCAATAAATAATTAATTGGAGTTAGTAAATTTTACAGCATGGATTAATTTGGTCAAAGTCAGCAAGCACCATGATGGTAAAATTAGTAAACAATTTTAAGAGTTAATTGGCAAACTCTTTCATTTTCTTTAAGGCTCTTATTCGAACTGCAACACTTGCCGGCTTTGATTTGAAAACAACTTCTTCACCCGTAAAGGGATTAGTGCCTTTACGCGCCTTGCGAGCTGGCTTTTGGAAAGTTTACCTTTTATTACAGAATTACTTTTCTCGAAGGAGGATTTTTTTTCACTCATTGTACTTAAAACCCAAAACTTATAAACAATAAGAGCGTGCTTTAAAGAAAACCCACATTTCCAGAATTCACTCGCTTAAAGGAACTCAGAGGCTCCCGTCCCTTCAGAACGAGAGCCTCTGAAGATTTACTTCTTTTTACGAACAGCCTTTTTCTTAACAGCGGCCTTCTTCTTGGCCGGTGCCTTCTTCTTAGCAGCAGCCTTCTTCTTGGCCGGCGCCTTCTTCTTAGCTGCTACCTTTTTCTTGGCAGGAGCTTTCTTCTTAGCTGCTACCTTTTTCTTGGCAGGAGCTTTCTTCTTAGCTGCTACCTTTTTCTTGGCAGGAGCTTTCTTCTTAGGTGCTGCTTTTTTCTTAGCCATCGTTTATTAAATCCTCTTAGCGGAAAACTGGACGATTACCTTAAAAGATGAGTTTGCAATGTACTCCAGTTGCAAATTTTTCAAATTACTAATAAGGCTAGACCTTTTTATAAAACATGAAAGATCATAATACAACCGCTTTCTATAACGAATTGTGGAAATTAAATTTAGCAATTTAAATAAACGCTTTATATAATTATCTAAAAAAGTTGTTTGTAGGAGGGGAAACATCGATATTAAACTAAACATTCTATAAAAAAATTGAGCACTATTAAAATGCGCACAAGCCAGTATTTGATCGCCACCCAGAAAGAAACTCCCGCTGATTCAGAAATAATTAGTCATCAACTTATGGTGCGCGCAGGACTAATAAGAAAACTTGCATCAGGGATATATACTTGGCTTCCATTGGGCTTAAGAGTTCTTCGGCATGTAGAGAATATAATTAGAGAAGAAATGAATAATATAAGCGCGCTAGAAATCACCATGCCAATGGTTCAACCTAGTGATGTTTGGGAGGAATCAGGACGCTGGTTGGAATACGGACCAGAACTACTGAGACTAAAAGATCGTCATTCAAGAGAATTTTGTCTTGGCCCAACCCATGAAGAAGTAATTACCGATTTAATAAGAAATGAACTTAAAAGCTACAAGCAACTTCCTCTAACTCTTTATCAAATTCAATCTAAATTTCGTGATGAGGTACGACCTAGATTTGGTGTAATGAGAGCAAGAGAATTTGTAATGAAAGATGCTTATAGCTTTCATGCCACAAGCGAGTGCTTACAAAAAACCTACGACACCATGAGTGAAGCATATTCCAAAATATTCTCCCGCCTAGGACTGGAATTTAGAAGTGTCTTAGCAGATTCCGGCAGTATTGGTGGAGATCGATCTAGAGAGTTCCATGTCTTAGCTGCATCTGGTGAAGATGCAATTGCTTTCTCTAATGAAAGTGACTATGCAGCTAATATTGAAAAGGCAGAGGCCATATCGCCCAAAACCACTCTTTCAGAACCAAAAGAAATAATGAAACAAGTCGCCACTCCCAATGTACATACAATATCTGAATTAGTAATGTTTTTGAAAAAACCGATCTCTAAAACCATCAAAACAATAATCGTTGAAGGTTCGGATCCTGGATCTCTTGTTGGATTGATTTTGCGCGGAGACCATCAACTAAATACGATCAAAGCAGAGAAAATAGACGCTATTGCTTCGCCTCTTAGTTTTGCCTCTGAAGATCTTGTATTCAAGAAATGTGGTGCTGGCTTTGGATCACTAGGGCCTGTTGGTCTGCCAATAAAATTAATAGCAGATCGAAGTGTCTCGATAATGTCGGATTTCATATGTGGCGCTAACAAGCAAGATTCTCATTTGACCGGCGTTAACTGGGCTCGAGATGCTGATCTACCTCAAGTCGAAGATTTGCGCCAAGTTGAACAAGGGGATCCGAGTCCAGATGGTAAAGGTCATTTAAATGTGATGCGCGGCATCGAGGTGGGTCATATTTTTCAGTTAGGAGAAACGTACACTCGAGCAATGAATGGAAAAATACTTGATGAAAAAGGAAAGCAGACCTGTATGGTGATGGGGTGTTATGGGATTGGTGTAAGTCGAATTGTCGCCGCAGCCATAGAACAAAACAATGATGAGAAAGGAATAATTTGGCCCAAATCAATTGCTCCTTTTAGTCTTGTCATAATCGCTTTAAATATAAAAAAATCAAACATTGTTAGAGAAGCAGCAAATCAATTATATGAACAAGCAAAAGAATTCGATATTGATGTGCTTCTTGATGATCGAGACGAGCGACCCGGAATCAAATTCGCTGACATGGAATTAATAGGAATTCCACATCAAATTATTATTGGAGAAAATTCTCTTAAGGAAGGAAAAGTTGAATATCGAGCACGAACAGAACAAGAAAAAAGAGAACTCTCAATACATGAGGCTATACCTGCAATACAAAATCTTATAGTCTAACGTGCTTCTAGAGCTTGGACTAATTAAAGAGTCGAGCAAAAATTTTTAAGGAAAATTAATGGTTCAAACAATTTTTGATCACAATTGTCGTACTAAAAATAATGAGATACTCCCGATGAAGCACTTTCGTGAGAAAGTATTATTGATTGTTAATACTGCTTCTAAGTGCGGATTTACTCCACAATTTAAGGGTCTAGAGACACTATACAAGAACCTTAATAGTCGGGGTTTAGAAATACTAGGCTTTCCATGCAACCAATTTGGGAAGCAAGACCCGGGTTCCATCGAAAATATCAGCCAATTCTGCGCAGTTAACTATGGCGTGACTTTTACAATTTTTAACAAAATAGAAGTAAATGGGAGTGATGCAGATCCATTATTTGAATATCTAAAAACGTCAGCTCCAGGTATTTTTGGAACAACAGCAATAAAATGGAATTTTACAAAATTTTTAATCGATCAAACAGGCTCTAATGTCAAGCGGTTTGCTCCAATAACAACACCTCAAAGCATTGAAAAGCATATTTTGGCGCTACTGGAAGATTAGGTTTAATTTTCTCTCGTAGAGCTAAATTCCAAATCTGGCCATCGCTCTTCGATAACAGAAAGATTTGCTCTAGAGGAAGCCAGATAAGCTAAGTGCCCTCCACTATCAGTAAATAGCTGAGAAGATGCTTTTTTTCTAAATTCAATAATCATTTTTTCATCACTAGAATTCACCCATCTAGCTGTAAAAATACTTACCGGCTCATAAACTGCCTCTACCTGATATTCTTCTCTTAAACGATAAGAGACCATATCAAACTGCAACTGACCTATAGCTCCCACTACACTATCACCTCCATCTAAGGGAACAAAAACCTGAGTAGACCCTTCTTCAGCCAGCTGAGCGAGTCCTTTTTTTAGTTGCTTAGATTTAATTGGATCACGAAGCCTTATTTTTCTGAATAGTTCAGGTGCAAAATTCGGAATCCCAGTAAACTGTAATTCCTCACCCGAAGTAAATGTATCTCCTATTTTTATGGTGCCGTGGTTATGCAAGCCAATTATATCTCCTGCTTCTGCCTGCTCCAGAAGAATTCTCTCGCTTCCTTTAAAGCTAACAGCATCTGCCAACTTTATTTTTTTTTCTGTTCTCACATGAAAAACTTTCATTCCTCTATTAAACCTGCCGGAACATATTCTAAGAAAAGCAATTCGATCTCGATGCCGAGGATCCATATTTGCCTGAATTTTAAAGACAAAACCAGTAAAAGCTGTTTCATTTGGATCGATATCTCTGGTTACAGCTGATCGAATCTGGGGCGATGGAGCCCAGTCTACAAAACTATTAAGCATCTCATGAACCCCAAAGTTTCCCAGAGCACTACCAAAAAATATTGGAGTTAATCGACCCAAAAGAAAATCATTCTTATCGAAAGAATTACTTGCGGCCCTAACCAATTCAACTTCTTCACAAAATGCATCGTATGTATCACCAAGCAAATTTTCTGCTTGCCCACTAGATAACCCGACTATTTTTTCATCTGGATGAATACTAGCTCTATGACCAGGTTTGTAGACATGGATAAGATCATTAACTAAATCATAAACTCCTAGAAACTCGGAACCCATACCTATTGGCCAGTTAACTGGTGCAGCCTTGATCTTTAGCACAGATTCTATTTCATCCAATAATTCAATTGGTTCGCGTATATCTCGATCCATTTTATTGATAAAGCTAACTATCGGAGTAGAACGCAATCTACATACATTCATTAATTTAACAGTCCGCTCCTCTACTCCTTTAGCGCCATCAATCACCATTAAGGCTGAGTCGACGGCGGTGAGTGTACGGTAAGTATCTTCGGAAAAATCTTCATGTCCTGGCGTATCTAACAAATTCACTAAACATTTGTTGTACGGAAATTGCATTACAGAAGAGGTTACCGAGATGCCTCGTTCACGTTCCATATCCATCCAGTCCGAAGTCGCCTGAGGGCCTTTCTTTCCTCCTACAGAGCCAGCAGTCTGAATAACTTGACCAAGAAGCAATAGTTTCTCAGTTACAGTGGTTTTTCCAGCATCCGGATGTGAAATAATAGCAAAAGTTCGGCGAGGCTTAGATTCTTCTATTTGTCTATTCATTAAAAGCATTAACACCTTGGTATAAAGGTTTTAAAGAGCTAGTTAAAACCTCAAGCATGTCTATTCCCACTCCCTCTACTTTTACGATAGAGTTCCAAAGAGCCATAGAAGTAACTTTTAGATCCTCATAACCACAGGGATTAATGCTTTTAAATGGAGATAAATCCATATCTACATTTAAGGCAACTCCATGATAGCTTAGACCTCGTCGAATCCTAAGACCCAGTGAAGCTATTTTTTCATTTTGAACATAGACTCCAGGAGCATGAAGATTTCTATGCGCTGCAATCTGATAGGTTAAGAGAAGCTCAACCATTGAAGATTCAATCAAATCCACTAGAGATCTCACGCCAAGACTAATGCGTTGCAAATCAACCATAATATAAACCAAGCACTGTCCTGGACCGTGATAAGTTATTTTTCCACCTCGATCAGAATGAACAATAGGTATATCGGTAGCAGCTAATAGTTGCTCTTTCTCTCCAGAAGAACCTAAAGTATAGACAGGAGGATGCTGAACCAGCCATAATTCATCTGGTGTATTTTTCTTTCTGATGTTTGTAAATTTCTGCATTTTCAGCAAACTACTCTCATAATCTAGCAAACCAAGATTACGCGTGATTAAAGCCTGAGTCATAGAACGATGCTAACTAAGCCTGTTGCTTTTAAGTCTTTATTTAATTTCTCTAACTGCGGCTTTCCAGTAGCAATAATTAAAACTGTAAATGAAATAAAAGTACCTTTTTTGCTAACGCGCCGAGTTATAGTTTCTCGGGAATATGTTGGAGATAATTTGTCCAGAACTGACAATATTACTCTCTCAAAATTATCTACATTCTTCCCCATAATTTTAATGGGGTATTCACAAGGGAATTCTATTTCTACTTTCTGGTCTAAATGATTCATCAACTAGATTGTGAAGGCAAAAAGACTGAATTAAGCCACATTAAAAGCACATCCCAAAGCCGAGAGAAAAAATCAGATCGCAAAACATCCTCTCTAGCGGTCAATGGGGTTTCATGAAGCACTTCGTCATCTAATATTAAAGTTACCCTCCCCACCGTGTCACCGACAGCTACAGGTGCCAAAATCTCTGTATTTAGGATAACGCGCATTTCAATATCTTCCCTAGCACCCCGCGGTACTGTTAAATAAACTGGCGCAGAGACCCCCGCACTCAATGTCTCCTTATCTCCTTGCCAGACTCTAGGAAGAGCCAGTTCAGTATTTTCTGAAAATCTACTAACTGTCTCGAAAAAACGAAAACCATAATTTAATAGTTTCCTAGCACCCCTCTTCCTAGCTCCCGGGCTACTGGTGCCAAGGACTACAGAGATGAGACGCATTCCCTCTCTCTCCGCTGATGCCACCAGACAGTAACCTGCCTCTTTAGTATATCCAGTCTTCAAACCATCAACGGAAGGATCATCTACTAGGAGGGTATTGCGATTATATTGTCGGATATTGTTGTAAGTGAAATCTCGCTTCTTATATATTGAATAGTGCTCAGGAAAATTTCTTATAAGAGCTGCTGATAAATTTGCCAGATCTCGCGCTGTCGTTAGATGGACTTTATCTGGTAATCCATGCGAATTAACATAGTAAGTTGAATCCAAACTCAACAATTCAGCATAACGATTCATCTTTTCTGAGAAAATTTCTTCACTATCTGACAAAAATTCGGCCAGCGCTACACTTGCGTCATTACCAGAAGAAACAACAAGACCATGTTCAAGTTCGCTAACAGACACCTCAAGCCCGGGTTCTATCCACATTAAAGAAGATCCCTTGAACAAAGGGTTTTGGGCCCAAGCATTAGCGCTAACCTGCACTGCATCTTGTCGCGAAACATGGCCAGACTTAATCTCGTCTGCCAATATATATCCTGTCATTATTTTCGTAAGGCTAGCGGGAGGAACTTGATCATCTGCGTTTTGTTCCACCAAAACTTTACCGCTGGCCGCATCAACTAATATATACGCAATAGCGGCTATTTCAGGTGGAGCAGGCAATATTGCTTCAGCCCAGACTGGACAGACAAACGAAAATATCAAAAGCAATCTTAACTTCATTCTCAGAATCAACTTTATAGCAAGGAGCGGATGTTACATCACTAAAAACTTTCGCGAAAGAAAGTTTGACTATGGAAGAGGCTGCAATGAGGAAAAACCATTTGACTCCAGCATGGTTTTTTCAGCAAAGACCGCACTATTACTTGAAAAAGGGCCAACACGAACACGGTAAAGGATTTTTTTACCTATTTGAACGGAACTAACCGTGACTGAGGAACCCGTAAGCAATTGCAGTTTTCGCACAAGCAAGTCGGCTGAGGACCTAGACTGAAAAGCACCTAATTGGAGGTATCTATACTGACCTTTGGTTTTTAATCGGTGGTCATCAACTCCTACGACATTAATAACTTCCACATTCACTCTAGCAACACCCATATCGGCAAAACCCAATTTTACTGCTGCTGCATAAGAAAGATCGATAATTCTATTGGGATGAAAAGGTCCACGATCATTAACTCTAACAATCACCGATCGACCATTCTCTAGGTTAGTTACCGAAACATAACAAGGAATCGGAAGACTCTTATGTGCCGCTGTGGCAAGCCTCATATCGAAGATTTCTCCATTAGAAGTTTTTCTACCATGGAATTTGATTCCATACCAAGAAGCGATTCCTTTGGAAGAATAGTCTTGATATTCATTTAAAACTTCATAAGTAACTCCATTAACAACGTAGGGACTAATATTTCCCTGCTCAAGAATTGGATCAGGTACTGGGATAGCATCTAAGACTTGATGAGGATATAGAGGCTCATTTGGCGGACCGTCTATTTCCTGATCATAACGCGAAGATTCACTAACACAGCCAGCAAGCCATAAAATCGAGAAAAAAAAATTACTTACGCGCAACTATTAATTTCTCCTTAATCACTTCGGCTAATTGATATACACTGAGCGCATACATAATACTGTGATTGTATCTGGTGATCACATAAAAATTTTTAAATCCCATCCAATACTCAGCGCCTTCCTCGCCCTCTAATGCAATAGCAGTCGCTAAAGAGGAAGGAGGCACTGCAGTTTTAGTGGTAAATTCCATAGCTACTAACTCGCTAACAGTTTTTTGGGGTTTAAGGCCAGCATTAATCCAATTTTCCTCAGCATTTCCAAGAAAATCTGCAGGAGCAACAATCTCTTCTCCTTCTACCCATCCATGTTTTGCTAAGTAATTTGCTACACTTCCAACAGCATCTGCGATATTTTCCCAAATATCTATCCTCCCATCTCCGTCAAAATCAATAGCATAGTTTCTATAACTACTAGGCATAAATTGTCCGAACCCCATTGCACCAGCGTAAGAACCCCGCAAAGCGAGTGGATCCAATTGCTGTTTCTCAGTGAGCACAAGGTAGTTTTTTAACTCATTTGTAAAGTATGTTTTACGCCTCGAATAATTCTTAAGCTCTGAAGGATAATGAAAAGCTAAAGTAGAGAGTGCATCAATAACTAGATAGCTTCCTGTATTAGTACCGTAAGAAGTTTCGACTCCTATTATTGACACAATAATCTCTGGCGGCACACCAAACCTTTTTGCAGCTCTGATCAGAATATCTATATTTTTTTGATAGAACAAAAGTCCATTTTTAATTCTATTTTTTGAAACAAAAATATCACGGTACTCAAACCAAGGCTTAATTTTTTCTGCTGGCCGTGTCATTAGCTTAAGGACCGAATCTTTGAGCTGAGCTTTAGAAAAAATCTGAATCAACATCCCTCTATCAAGCCCGTTTTCCAAAACCAATTCATTAATCAAAACTTCGACCTCCGAATTGTCCGAAAAATCCGATTCCGACAGCGCTACAGAGGGGAAATTTAAAATAAACAAAAAGACTGACAACTTTATAACTTTCCTACTTACCAAAGACACGTTTATCACCTCCGACAGCCATCAAAATTCCTATACTAAAAAGCAATGTAACTATAGAAGTTCCCCCCATGCTAAACAGTGGCAGAGGAACACCAACCACGGGCAACAAACCTGCTACCATTCCCATGTTAACGAAAACATATATAAAAAAAGTCATTGCTATTCCGCCAGCTAAGAGTCGTCCAAAACTACTCTCTGCATGATAGGCTATCCACAACCCGCGGAGTATTAGAAATAAATACAATGTTAATAGGATCAAGACGCCTCTCAACCCAAACTCCTCGGCCAAGACTGCTATAATAAAATCTGTTTGGCTTTCTGGAAGAAAATCTAATTGCGATTGCGTCCCAGCTAACCACCCTTTCCCACTCCATCCACCTGATCCAATAGCAGTTTTGGATTGGATAATATTCCAACCCGCTCCTAACTTGTCACTCTCAGGGTCAAGAAGCGTTAAAATACGCTGTTTCTGATAGTCCTTTAAAGCATATAACCAGAGAGGAATACTACCGAGTATAAAGAATATAAAAGCACCAAAAACATACCACCATCCAATTCCTGCCATAAACAGAACAAATGCACTGCTACTAATTACTAGTATTGAAGTACCCAGATCCGGTTGAAGCAAAATCAATGTTGTAGGAACCAGTATAACCAAAAAACACAAAACCAAATTAGGCAATCTGGGAGGAAAGATTTGTCTGGATAGATAAAGACCAACAAACATTGGAAGGACCAATTTAATTAATTCTGAAGGCTGAAAACGAAAGCTACCTATTTTTAACCATCGTTGCGCTCCTTTCGCACCGTCTCCAAAAAAGAATACTGCAAAAAGAAGCAGAACTCCCACGGAATATAAAAGTGGCGACCATCTTGCGTACCAGTTAATCGGAATATTCGCACTGAAGATCATTACTACATAACCAAGTAAATAAAACTTGAATTGCCTAAACACTAAATCCAAGTCTTTCCCAGATGCACTATATAAGACTACTGAGCCGTAAACTGTTAAAGCCAAGACAGTTAGTATAATTGTCAGATCGATATTCAAAATTTTTGTGCCATCAGATCTACTCGAGGCGCCCTGACGTTCTGATGGCAACTGACGCTGAGCATCCTGCATTAGATTTTATTCTC
>JAQWLX010000003.1 GCA_029247075.1 Halieaceae bacterium
AAAATATTACTGGATTTGATGGCGCAATACGTACCGGTATTGAACTTGGTGATGTTAAGTTCTCGGAAGTGATTGCCAATCCGCAAATCGTCAAGCGCACACCAGAGCAAATAAACAAAGCGGGTGAAAATGATTTTCTGATCAGCTTTCAAATGGAGAAACACTGTATTGTGCGGCAGTATGGTCGTGAGGCACTACTAACACCTGGCAGCTTCGTTTTATATGACAGCACCGCACCTTATTCTCTGAGCTTTGATGAAGCATTCCATCAGTTTGTTATAAAAATACCAAGAGAAGTGTTGGCAAGACATTTAATTGAGCCAGAGAAGTATTCAACGATAAGTATGAATGCTCACTCAGGACTGGGGTTGGTTTTAAAAGACTTTATTTTTTCCTTGGCCGGTGAGTTAGGGTCGCCTGAATCAGAGCCCAGCGAGTTGCTATCAGAGAATTTGGTTAATCTTATCGCACTGTCATTTAGTTCAACTGTTTTTCAAAATAACCTGGCAGAAAGTGACTGTGTAAAAGAAGCGCTAATGCGCCGCATAAGAGCTTTTATTGCGAACAATTTATTAGATACCAGACTCAATAATAGTCGTGTAGCCGAATCACAGGGAATTTCGGTTCGTTACTTGCACAAACTATTTGAAAATCAGGAAGAGTCAATTCATGAAATGATATTGAATAGGCGATTGGCCATCGCGCATGATTTGTTACTTGGAAGTGGTAAAACCAAACCGACGGTAGAAAGCGTCGCTTATCATGTTGGGTTTTCTGGCGCACCGCACTTTTCCCGTGCATTTAAGGCACGATATGGGGTGTGTCCTAGCAATATTGCTAGACTAAAGAGGGAAAGGTCTTAACTTACGAAGGGAATCCCTCCCCTATTTTGATCCACTGGTGATCCAGTAACATCATTTAATAAGATGTAAAATAACATATAAAACAGTGCACTACACTATAATTAGATGATACAACGTGTAGTTTAGTGCATTGAAATGTAAGGATTTTTTCGTGTAGAACGCTCCCCCTAGGGGACGCCACTCACTTAAAATATTGATTTAATTGAAGTTTTTTTGGCTTGGGGGAATTTTGGGGGAATGAATTTTACTGCTTTTTCGATACCCTATCCTTAATGGGATTTGATCAGTAAATAAGGTCGATATAAGATTACTAAAAATCGTATAAGCGATTGATACTAGACGCTATCGAAGATCTGAAATTTAATCGCTTTGCACTCGTAGTCATTAATCGGCGATGCATCATCTGGGCATGCCGAAGCAACAACCAGAACATCCATATGTGCTGTAAATTCAAGATAGTCATCCATCTCACTCCTTGGTGGACGGATATCTAGCCTTCCATCTCCATCTGTGTCGATATAGATATTTGCAAAAGCATTGAATGCGCTTGGGCTGTATATATCTTTCAAATCTATGTCAAATTCTTTGAGCGCATCTGTAAAGTTATCACTGCAACTCCTGTGATCAGGCTCCCCTAATGCTTCCATAATAGCCTTCGTGCAGGGAGGCCCAAGAAAATGATCGCCAATTTTGTTATCCGTGAGAGAAAGCATTTCATTTTCATACGGCACTTTCGAGTAAAGTTTTGTCGCCCTATAATGGCTGCCTGGTTGTTCTGGATGAAAATAATTCAATCCACCTGAAAATTCCGCCATAAACTGTTCTTTATAGTTATGTGCATTAAAGAAGATTAAACTTGCTACCTGCTTTCCTTCAATCTGAATTACTCGGAAAGATTGGTCCTCTTTGACCACAAACGCTTTTCCAGTGCATTTTGGCATGATGAATTCATCAAGGATTTCGCGATCTTTCATCGATTATCAGAGTTTCCTAGAATTTGTAATTTAAGCGGCTTGGCTTTGAAATCGTTACATGGACTTGTTTCATCCGGACAGACAGAATATACAGCCATCAGGTCCATTTCTGCCCTAAAGTCAATGCTATCTCCCTTTTCCACAAGGGGAGGTAAAGAAGCCATACCTCCATCTTCCGCGACCCATGACTGCATCCATATATTAAATATAGATTCATCAAATACATCTTCTTGTTTTAGTCCAATCTCCAAGAAGGCGTCTGCAAAATTATCACTGCATGTCCTAGTTCCTGGAAATCCAAGGTGATCCAATAGGCGATTTGAGCAATGACACATCATAAAATGCCCGCCTCTCTCTCCTCCACGACCACCTGCCCCGACAATATCATCAGTCACAGTTGCCATTAAATTTTCAAACGGTGGCTTGGAGTACAGATGAGATAATCTATAATATCCACCTTCTCCTTTAATGCTCGCAATACAAGCAGATAGTTCAGATGCGTATTGCTCTCTGTAGTCATTTGCATTAAGAAATGTTAGATCTAGTACTTGCTTTCCTTCGTGCGCGATAACCCTAAAGATCTGACCTCTTTTAATCCTAAGGGTCCCTCCTCTAGCTTTTGGAGCAATAACACTTTTAATTATCTCTAGTGACATCTTTATGCGCTCTACTTATCTGTCCAATCGAAAATAACTCTAGAAGGTGGTTCGGGTGAGGGTTCCGATAAATCAATACCAAGTAGATCCTTTAAGACACTCCGTTGCCAAGTTGGAAGCTCTTTTTGGGATTGAGAAAACTCAGTCAGCATAGATAAGGGATCATCGCATTCAAAAACCATAATCAGTAGTTCGCCGAGCGGGGTTGATTGCACATGCCAACTCTCATGAGTTAAACCGAAGCCTCTCAAAGTATCCTCAAAGTCATCTCTCTTTTTTGCTTCCGCAATATGATCTTCCAACGCCTTTAACTTTCCCTCAGGTATAGGCAGTGTCATCGCTAATACAGACATATACTCAATCTCCCTTCCTAGATCTAAAATAATCTCCTACATATCGATTTTTCAATCGGGCGGACCAGCTTGTATCAAACTTTTGATCTCTTCTAATGAATCAGGCTTCCCGCAATCAAGCCACTCTAGCCACCAGGTACCCCCTACGCTCTTATATTCACTCAATATCTTTGACGCTGACTCTTTATCCAAGCCTGCTGTAATTCCACTGACTACAACATCAAAAGGATCCTCAGACTCTCTTAATGCGGCACTGAATTCTACAACCTCTCTAATTTGCTCTGGCGTTGGCTGCATTAACACACGCATATCAACACCGGTAGTATCCTGACTTTCCTCAAGCATAGCTGGCATTACGTGCGGCATGATTCCATCCCACCGAGCTGCCCTGCGTTGACCAGGCTTAGCTGGCAGCATTGCACCAACCCATACTGGGATCCGAGGTCTTTGATCTGGCCTAGGCAGCAAACGCGCACCTCTGACATTATAAATTTCGCCAGAAAAGTCTACCGCTTCACCAGTATGCAGACGTTGTATTATCTCGAGACCTTCATCAGTCTTCTTTGCTAAGACTTTCTTATCCGGATCTTCATCGAAATTACTAAACTCTTGATCCAATCCACCTAAACCCACACCAATTACAACACGACCATTTGAGAGTTGATCCAAGGTTGCAAACTCCTTCGCAACTTTCCATGGTCTTCGCCTCGATATTGGAGTGACCATAGCACCTATCTTCACTCTCTCCGTTACGGCCGCAACAGCAGAAAGCACGACCGTTGGATCAGCTAAAGGAAGAAATCCATCTGGATCCAAAAGAAGATGGTCGCATATAAAATAACCGTCCCAACCAGCCTCTTCTGCCATCACCGCTAGATCAACTAAATTCTGTGGATCCGAAAACTCGTTGATTGTCGGTGCCACAAATACACCTTTTTTCATTTTACAAGCCTCATAAAAAATTAAAATTAGGGTTATTAGTCCCCCAAGTGAAAAATGTCAGTAGGAAATGTAGGCAAAGGATCGGATCCATCCGACGTAACATGCACATAATCCTCGCCACCATAAACTCGGTGATGGCCGTTATCGTCAGTTTCGAAGTACCAGCACTCCACGGCAAGAACCATATCCTCCTGAACCTCAAATGTTTCGCCGAGTGCTATTGCTGGTGGCTCCTGTCCATCTATACCAACCCCATGTCCGCCTTGATCTAGCGAACAGATCAGTCCACCTTCTTGTAAGGTCTCGTTGATAGTATCCATCATATCCCCAGTTCTCACGCCAGGCTTAGTCATATCTGCTGCTGCCTGACGACCGCGATCAAGGATCTGGATCTTCTCAATCTCTTTATCCGTCGCCGGTCCCATGTGAAAGGTGCGCCCTGAGCTACCCCAATAACCCTTTACCTGGGGCAACGGCTCCACAATCACTCTATCACCTGGCATGAGCGGGATCCCTTCATCCCATGCTGGAATGTCAGCCATGAATATTTCTCGCCTACTGGACATGGTCATATTGGGCAAGCATTCTTCCGCATAGTCTAAAAGTTGGTGTCGTATAAATAACGCCACATCCTTCTCGGTCCAGCCCCACTCAAAGTTAGCCTGCAGATCGTGATAGGACTTAACCACAGCTTCACAAGCTTTACTTAGCGCTTCTACCTCCAATAAGGATTTTATCATCCTCACGTTCCATATCTGATCAGCCGCGTAGACAAACTCGATATCTGGCAGCGCTGCTCGAAAAGCATCAATATCATTCACAGGTCGAGGAATCGTCATGCCTCCTTTTTCCCCACCCTCGATACCAAGTCTAGCCTTGCCATTTCCTACTAATTCTTTGACAACATCCGCCACATCCTTAGGCATGCCTCTAAGATTTTCTGTCACATGGGGATTGTGCTGAATACGAATATCATCAATAAAGGTAAAGCCCTCTACAACTCCTTGGAAGAAGTTTGGCACAATCATGACCGGATCTTTATCAAGGGGAACTATAAGCACCCCAGGACAGACCGTTACGGGTGGAAAATGATTGGTCAAGAACCCAGTAAAGTAGCGGATATTATTCTCACCCCACATCACGATCGCATCGAGTTTTGCGGCCGACATTTCCTCCTTAAGCCGTTGAATCCGATGTGCGAACTCAGATCTTGGAAAAGGTGAGTAAGGAGGAAAAGGATAATGTCTTTCCACTTTGTCTAACATATTTTTTTACCTCAATTTTAGTCAGTTAAATAATTATAAATTTTTGCTTTCACCTTAATATGAAATATGATTTTTTGGTTTGCGATGCGCCCAAGGGCTTTCTCTCTCAAGCTGTCCAGCGAGCTGGAAGAGAAGATCTTCGCGGCCATAGCCTGCTACAAATTGTATTCCGATAGGTAGGCCACTTTTCGAAACGAACAAAGGCACGGACATTGCCGGCAAGCCGGTCATATTAAATATAGAAAGAAAATTTCCTATTTCCCCCATCTTTTCAAACCAACCCTGGACGCTTCCTGAATATTCCTGCATAGAGTACTGACCATGCTCAATCCCAGATCGTAGTAAAGTTGGTGTCAACAAAATATCGTAGCGCTCAAAAAAAGGAACGACTTGTCTGGATATTTGATTTGCGGTACCTAGAGCGTCAACGAAAACAGAACTGAGCAGCCCTGATCCATATTCATAACTGGCGAGCGTAATCTTTTCGACAGTCTCTTCATTGACATCACGACTATTCACGGAACTCAACATATTTGTCGTGGCTACGCAATTAGCCGCCCACAAATCAAGATTACAATGTATTGCAGATGACTCATCCCATGATGGAGAATCTTCCACCACGACATGACCGAGGTGCTCACAAAGTTTTGCCGCATCATCTACACATAATTTTACCTCGTCATCTATGGAATAAAGCTCATTAGGTTCTTTTGTAAAACCAATGGTTAGAGACTGTGGATCTTTAGTGCATTCATCGATATATAAATTAGTCGGTGGCGCCGCACTGTAAGGATCTCCTGCTAAATATCCTTGAGTAAAATCCAAGATCGCGGCACTATCGCGAACCGATCGAGATATCACATGCTCATTTGCCAACCCATTAAACCCATCACCGGCTGGAGAGAGAGAGATTCGTCCTCTACTTGGCTTCAAACCAAATAATCCACAGCAAGAAGCTGGACAACGAATCGAACCTCCTGCATCGCTAGCATGAGCAACTGGGACAATTCCAGAAGCAACCGCGGCGGCCGCACCTCCACTAGAACCCCCCGTTGATTTTTCGACATCCCACGGGTTGTTGGTTATACCTCTCAAAACGCTTTCTGTTGCGCAGGAAAATCCAAACTCCGGACAGGTGGTTCTTCCAATATTATTAAGGCCTGCTCTTTTATATCTTGACATAAGTTCAGAATCGAACGGCGCAATCATCCCCTCTGAGAGACGACTTCCTGCTTCAACTTTTTTTCCAAAATCCATCAGAGCAAGATCTTTAACTAAAAATGGAACTCCCTGGAAAAAGCTATCTTTGCTGGATTCTAATTTAGATTCTTCAATGCGATCATCGTAGAACTCCACAATCGCATTGAGTTTTGGGTTTAAATTATTACCAGCATCGTAAGCTAATTTGTTTAATTCAGAAGCAGAAACTTCCTTTTTCCTAACAAGCTCTGCAAGTCCAACTGCATCGTAAGCACTGTATTCCTGTAGATTCATAGGAGACTATTCAATCTAAGAACGAAGTCCGCCAGACAAGAAAGTTTGTTAGCAACTTTTTTGCAGTGAACCGTCAAAGCCATTGAATTAAAGAGACTATATTTATTCGGCATTTTAAACCCACATCGACCCCAATTAGACTATTGCTATATTAAGATCGACGGGAGTTTTCAAACCAAAATGCTTCGATCAAAAGGCGTAACTTAATTGAATGCCATATCTAGCGCCACGATCACGACCAACACCATTAGCATCATGTATCATGTCTAAGCTCTTACTAAGAAAACTATAGGCATTAGTATGCTGAAGCTGTTCATCAGTAATATCTCGGCCATATAAAGCAATAGTCCAACTTCCGTCAGGAGGCGACATTGCAATCCTCAAGTCTACCCGCTCCCACGAATCGATCTCATTTAATGGGTCTCCATCAATACCAAACATACCGTAACCATCGCTGAACATCATATTTAAGGTTGCCGTCACATTGTAATTTCCCATCGTGAATCGATACTCTGGACTCAAATTAAAAGACCACTCTGGCGAGAAAGGAAGTGCTTCCCCAGACCCATCAATAAAACACGGCACCGGTGCAAAGGGATTTCCCGTTATAGCAAGCGCGTTCTGCTTGGTTACAAGAGAGTTACACGGCGCTCCATTGTACTTATCATATTCCGCTTCGGTAAAGTTCCCTGCAAAGGTAAAGCTGAGGTTATCAGTGATCGCCCACCGACCATCAAACTCGATACCCTTGGTATGCGATTCAGCTGCATTGGTAGTAATAAATTGGCCCGTTTCTGCAACAAAGACTGTCACCTGCAAGTCACTAAAGTCGGTATCAAATGCAGCAAGATTCAGGGCAAGCCTACCATCAAGTAATAACGCTTTTAGACCTATCTCTATTCCTTCAGCTTCCTCCGGCTCATAAGAAAATGGATTAGGAACCGCTCCTCCGATTGGGGGAGATTTGACAAATCCCCCCGCTTTAATGGCTTCAGAGTATTTCACATAGAACATAGTGTTCTCACTCACATCCCATTGAAAACCAACCTGCGGCATAAATTCACTGGTGTCTGCTGTACCTGAAACCGGAGGTCCTAGCGGCATGTGGGGACCAAATTCCGTAGCCCCGGGCACAAAGAAAGAGATCTCGGGGTTTTCAGTACCATCCTTCTCTATATCAACATAACGACCACCTAAATTTATCCTAAAGTTGTCAGTCGCGTTAAATGTCGTGTTAAAGAAAAGCGACGTCCAGGTCGAATTTTCAACTAATGGACCGCCAAAACTCACTGCAAGGGTACCTGCTGACAAAGGATTGGGTGGAGCGCCGAATAAGAAAGCCGGGATATCGAAATTCCAAGGAAGATGCACGTCGATCTGGGTAGTAAGATCGTGATCTTGATAGTAAGCTCCAACCATCCATGAAAATTGCTGGTCCTCTGGCGAAGTTAATCGTATTTCTTGTGCAAACTGTTCGAAATCCTCTCCTCTTTCACCGACAAAAATAGCGAATGTACTTTGGTCAGGATCAAGCCAATCGTGCTTGTCATATTCCACATAAGATGTTGTTGAACTAAGAACAACACCGCTACCATTAATATCCCAATCAAACGCCAACAAAGCTACATCTACATCCTGCTCTCGTCTCTCATCTTCGTTAAATTCTCTAGCTGCATTAAGACCGTATGAAACTGGGCTCCAGGGTGCACCCCAGTAGTTTGGATCCCCCGGAAAAGCGCCGCTGGCGGCATTTAGCTTATCCATCTCCTCTCTGACATCTAACGAACCACCCGATGCCGCAATGCCATCTAGGCGATTCAGGTCAATTCCATTTACCGCTGCATCTAGTGCGCACAAAGCACCAATGAAAGGCGCGACAGGCATATGAGAAGTGCTAAGTGCCGGCCGGGTTTCACACCTGGTATATTCGCGGGGTACGCCATTTTGGGATACATCGTGATGTTCAAATTTCAGCGTAAGCTCAAAATCGTCGTTTGGCGTCCAAACACCAAGAAAACGCGCCGCCCAGTTCTCCTTAGTACCTAACTCTTCTCCAGTAATGACATGCTCATAACCAGCGTCATTTAGCTCATAATATCTTCCTGAAAGGCGTACACTAAAAGTATCCGAGACTGGTCCGCCATATGCAGCATCCCATGTAAATTCTTCATCGCTACCTAAAGCCAAAGAGGCACGACCTTCCCAAGAATCACCTGGACGTCGGCTGATGTAACTCAAGGCGCCTGCCGTTGCACTTTGACCTGCAAATACGGGCGATGGACCTCGAACCACTTCAACTCGTTCTAGATCAAAAAAACTATTCTGACCCAAATTATCCCGACCGTAATAGACACCATCATGAAACTGCGCAACCGCTTGCTCAAACGCCTCATTAGCTACTGTCGTCCCAACACCTCGGATAACCAGATTTTGCCCCGTGAGTGAATCGGACATAAATAAACTCGGAACAAAAACAGACATGTCTTCCATATCAGAGAATCCTCCTGCTTCTATATCAACACCGGATATTGCAAGGATTGAAATAGGAACATCCTGAAGGTCCTGCTCTCGCTTTTGTGCGGTTACTAAAACTTCCTCCAATTGCTGAGAGTTGATAGGAAAAGAAACCAATGAAACTAATACAGTGCTTAGCAAAAGCTTGACTGATTTAATCATAAGACTACCTCGCGAAATTTGTAGTGACAGAAAGCCTTAGCAGAACTTTTTCTGTCTAGTTTGCGGATGATCTCTCGAAGATACAGAACACTAATTAAAACAGATCCCAAGAGAGAATATATTCTTGTGGTCATATTAACTCGCTTAAACACCTTATTACTTGGCTGTAAGTATAATTTACTCTAACTAATATGGAGGAGATATTTAGAATATTAATTCTCTATTATCTACATAAATTATTGTAAAATCGATATTTTATAAAAACTTATTTCTTACTAATAAAACGTTGAGTAGTTAAAATTAAGAACCGGTTCAGATTAGTAGACTTTTAGACAATATCAAAATGCATGCACTACCGGGTGCAAATTAGTTTCAGCCGATAATTGTTAACCTAACTGCACTCTTGATTAGAATCTGTTCCAATCAACCTACCGGATCAAGCGCAGCTTTTGGAATAGTAAAAGAACCTTGCTGATCCTCCTGACCAAAGTCCCGTATAGCGGCTGTGAACTCAAGCTGAATCTTATTAGGGTCCTTGAAGTAAATGGATCTTGCAGGCCCATGTTCGACAATCGAACTCACATAAATACTCTTCTCGATTAGAGTAGCGCGCATGACATGAAGGTCATCTACCGTCGCCAGGCCAAACGCTACGTGATAAAACATGTTTGGAACGCCTAGGGCACTAGTGATCCCAGCATCATACTCGTCAGCAATTCCAGGCACCTCATCGGCTTCTAAAAAGGCTAGAAACTGTCCTCCACCAATATCAAACATCACCTGTCTCAAGCAGCCTCCTTCTACCACCTCTATTTGATTTTCACCAAGACAGTTGAAACCTAGAACACCTTGATAAAAATCAATAGTGGAATCCATATCGCATGTAGCTAGTCCAACGTGAGAAAAACCTTTATCCACGAATAGGCCTTAAGAATTTTAGATTTCTTAGTAGCACTTATTCGTCACTCTGTACTTTCCTGGAGAGGTGTCGTAACGCGCCCTAAATCTATGGCAAAAATGAGAAAGATCTCTAAAACCTGCATTGAAAGCAATATCGGTCACAGACGTTTTTCTCAAATTGAAATTTTTAAGATCATTACAACACTTCTCTAACCTTCTCTGAATAATAATCTTGTTCACTGAAATTCCAGCAGCTCTAAACATAAAATATAAATAGCTCTTTGAAATCTTCATCTTCTGCGCTAAAAATAATGGAGAAAGCTCGTGATTAGACAACTCCGAATCTATAATCTCCATAGCATCCTCTATACTGGGTTTATGCCTTTTTATTTTAGTTCTCGGCGCAGTATATTCTTTAAAAGAAGAGACAATCATGTCATCCAAAATCTCCAAAAGAAATCGCGAGTTGCTCGGCGTCAGCTGATTTCTCTCTGTCCAGAGGTTTTGAATAAACTGCTTAAGAATAGCGGGCCAACCAACTTGAGCACCTATAGAGACGCCGCAGATATCCTTAAAATCATGATAAATATCGCGCTTGACGTCATAGGGAATACTAATCGAAAGCAACTCTGTAGAAGGAAATTGCTCTAACTCAGGCCCACTGTTATCTAACAGCACTATAGAATCCTTAGGGCAAGAAGTAACTTTTGAGCCTCGTGAAACATTAAAAGAACCACTATTTACAAGCATTAAGACAAACGTTGAAGAAGCCGTTTCGGTCTTACCAGAGTTTTTTCGATGTCCTGTGAAGCCTTGCTCACAATAAAGATTGCTAAGCATCAAGTTCTCTAAATTGAAGTTATTTATTGACCACCTGAACTCATCGTCCTTAATGACCGAATCTAAATCTACCGGCGCATATACATCAGACAAAGCGGTTTGGAAGTTTTTTAACCCAGTGCTGAGTCTCATATCTTGCATCAAAAAAACCTCGCTACGTTATAGTTTTTTATTTAGAACAGTCGCATCAGCCCGGTTTATAGAAATTTCTAGACTAATCTTAGACCATACTATCGTCCAAAAATATCCGATGGTTCTTTTCTCAATTGTCTTTCTTACCAGAAAATCAAATAAAATCAAATGTATCTTTAATATATCCATATCCTAGTTATAGCGAAAGTTTCGAACTTCTTTTCGAGTCAGCAACATTACATTACTTCTTCATAAGACATAACTAGAAATATATTACTTAGCAAAATTTAGCGCTCTATAATTCAAAGTGTTTAGGTAAGGTTGGTTTGAATTGAATTTTATAGAATTTCAAGAATAACAACCTAATATATATCGCCATCCATTGCTGAGAAAATCTCACCTTCGAATCCAGCTGATTTGACTTCGTTAACCAGACCAAGAGCATCGTAATCTTGGTCTTGGTTATAGTTTTGCTCATGAGACAAGACAATTGTCTTTACCTTAGCTTCTTTGGCAATTCTCGCGAGGATCTTTGGTGTGAAATGAAATTGAAAGATTGTACTCTTCTTGTCCTCTATCGACTCACCACCCCACGGCGCATGCTTTATATTGTCTTCTGTTACAGTTTCCGTTACCAAAATATCAGCATTCCTAGAGGCTCTCACGATATTATCGTTGTAGGGTCCACCATCACCAGTGAAAACAACAATTCTATCGGATGTTGTAAAGCGATATGCAAAAGTATTCTCCAAAGAAGCGTGTCTAGTGCGGAAGGCCTCAACTTTCACCCTCTCATCCTCATACACAATACCGTCTTTTTCGAAATCGATATCGTAGGCCGTGGCTCGAGAGTCCTCTGGATCAAAACCATCTGAAATAGCCGCATCTGTATCGACCAACCAAGCTAAGTTAATATACTTAAGCATATCTTTAGTTCCGACAGGTCCAAAAATATCCTGCCGAATTCCATAGATCCAGTTGAGCGGATTTAGCACCAGAGAAGGCAGACCAATGGTATGGTCCTGATGTAGATGAGTAACAAATAGAACGTTTAGCTTCCTTGGAGAAAAGGCCTGGCTTAGCTTATCTCCGTTAATTAAAACTGCCTTAGAAATCGAGCGCCAAATTCCTTCACCCGCGTCAATTAGATATGGAAATCCATCGACCACAAGTGCGTGGGAAGGCCCCGATCGATAAGGGTTTGGGGAAGGCATTCCGGTTCCAAGCGTCACTACTCTTGTTTTACTAGTTTCAGGGCTCCGATCCATCGGGTTGCGAAGAATATTAATTGGCCATGAGTCTGGCAATGCCAAAGGGGTTTTGTATTGAGGCTTTTTAAATGGATCATTGTTGTAATAACTACAACTCTGGTCGAATTCATCACTTTTCCCGAAGGAGCAATCGATACTCATTCCTAGTTGGGATAAAACAAGTAATAGAGATGTGAAAAGGATTTTCATCAGAGCAGAGTACCTAGAATAGAGTTTAGTATAAATAGCAGATTTCTCTAGGATTTGATTAGTTGAGAATATCACTTCTTATTCAACATCCTATATTATTTCGCTCTCTCTCTAACCGAATATCGTCATTGTTATTATGCATTTCGTCTACAGCAGTTGCACTTTCTGATGAGCTTATCCAAATAGGCGTGGACCACGCCTGTTCTCCGTTGCTCTGAGTTACTCTGAGATAGTAAAAATGGTTTCCATAAATGGAATCATCAAGATAAGAGAATTCCACTACTCCTGTATCAGTAGTCCAATTTCTTATCTCTTTGTTGTCTTTTATTAATGCCACTTCTAAGTTATCTGTCTTTCCAATCACATAGCCATTTACATCTGCGACGTCACTTACTAACTGAGAACCCATATTCAATCCATTAGTTCGAAACTCCATATAAATTCGATCAAAACTAGTCGCATACACTCGATAATTCCAAAGAGAATCCCAGATACTATTTCTGCTAAGCTCGCTAGCCCAGAATGCCGACAGACCACTCGGATAACGGCCCCAGCCGGACCTTCCTGGATGAGAATCGTGATTGTCGCTAGCGCCAACAACACCAAATCGAAGACCTTTTTTAAGGCCTCCTTGCATATATTTATCGTGACCCTGATAAGGATGGATTAATGGACGAGGATTACCTGGATACTCAGAGGCACCGTGCGATGAATAGACTTCGATAAAACGAGCAACCCGAGAGTTCCAATAACCAAATGGATACGTATGATCTGATCTACCCTGTCTACCGTACGAAAAATGGTGTGGGGAAGTCATTGCATTATTCTCTACACTATTAAATTGCTGGCAAATTGAGTCTTGAAAACCTTCATACGACATTGTCCATTGTTTCAAATGATCCATATCATCTTTCCGATAATAGATATTCATATGGTCAGGGACTACCCCAGCTTCTTGCGCCAAGATGGTTATAAACTTTCCCGGATCATTGAATTTTTGCGCAGCTAATTGATTACCACGCCAATCGACCTGACCATGATCAGTTAACGCTATAACGTCAAGTGCTGCTACATCCCTACCATAGCGAAAATAGGCCTCTCTAGTGCGCCCAAGGCCGTCTGAAATTCCTGTATGTCCATGAATATCTCCCCAAAAAAGCTTCACATCAGGCGTCTTGGTGAATACTCGAATTGGATTGCTACGGCCAACTAAACTTGGATTTTCTGCTTGCAGTCGCAGTCTGTGAGCTCCCAGTGAATTAAGTTTCACTTCTCCGCTACCAATTCCATCGACAAGAGAAATCTTGCCAATAAGCTCTCCGTGTTCATCTCGGACGTACACAATCCCATCGAAATCTCTCTGAAGATTAAAAAATTTATCTTCAGCTCTAACTAACAAACGAAAGGGTTTTCCACTTTCGACTTGGGAATTTGCTGTGGCGGATAGGCCAAAAGTTTTACTGGGAAGAATAGAAAAGAGCAAATTACTACTTATCCCTTCATATGTTCCATCTCCATCTATATCACTAGACAATCTGATTTCGTGTTGCGGATCAGCATACGACTGGGTCCTCAACAGATGCTCATTAGCGCCAAAGGTAAATTCTATTTTATCTCCGGGAAGCATTTCCACTTCCCTCGCAACGACCCTAAAGATTTTATTGAAAACTCTATCTGAAAATTGCTGGGGTCTCTGATTTTCAAACATCTCATTAATCTTTAGCCTCGCGTAGGAAAGTTCCATCTTTTCAGATTTAATTTCTGACCATGTGACTCTAGTCTCTATGGAATTTATGAAATCATTTGGAGAAATAACACATCTCAATCCTAAGCTTGATGAGGATCTTTCAAAACTTGTTTCACTCACAAAAATTTCTTGGACCTCATTTGAAAGCTTTTTGGAATGACTTCGATTGCTTGGAGAGTTCAACTCTCCGGATGTATCAAACAAGCTGCAATATGTCTGGCGCGTGTGTTTCCCGGTATTTACTAAAGCCTTGAAGGAAATAAATTTCCGATCTTTAGTTGCCGTCAAATGAAACAGTGGACAAACAACCTGCAAAAAATCGTTTTTATGCGTGTTAACGACTGCCGCACCTTCTCGCAAAAGGAACTTACTTGTTTCAGGACTTTCCGCTCGACAAGTAACGCCGGAAACAGAAGAACGATCGACATAAATACGCTTTCGTAAATGAACGGCGGATAGGAAATTTTTTCGTTTCCTAGAGAAAACTTGCATCTTCCAATCAGAAGCATGATGCAATCCAATAGAAACACCACCGCCGACCTTTATGCCAGAATCGCCAACAGTATAAATAACCTTAAACCGAGTTAAGGAACCTGCCGTAATATGATCGATATCGATGACAGCGGATCCCTCTCCATCAGAAGAGTGTCGTGTATCGCACCCGCTCAATGACACAAGAAGGATGGCAAAGGTGATTAAACTAATCTTTGATAGGTAAAGCATTTATTTACATCAATTATTTTAATAAGAATTAGAAAATATACTTTTACAAGCAAACCACAGCTACGTCCATAAAACATTTTTGATTCTATGTGCGGATCTCCATAGAAAGCTGACATGATTAAAAGAGAAAAACTATGGGATTAAAGCGATAGTTCCTAGCCCACCATCAATACTAACACGGTCACCAGTTTTAAAGACTCGGGTAGCACATCGAGTGTTCACAACACATGGGAGACCGTATTCTCTAGCGATAACGGCCCCGTGAGATACCGAGCTTCCTAAGTCAGTGACAAGACCTGAAATCAAACTAAAGTAAGGCGTCCAACCAATATCTGTTATCGGCGTGATCAAAATCTCTTCTGGGCGCAACAAGGCAGCCTCTTCAATATTATGAGCTACTCTTACAAATCCTTCTGCAGTTCCTCTTGAAGCTGGACGGCCTTGGATAAAATCTGTCTCGGAGCCGACTATAGATCCAGGGTCAATTGGTTCAGGATGGCCGATCGAAATATCTGGAAAGCTAAGGTTTTGTTGAAACTCTAATGCAGATCGCCTCGCTAACGCATGACCAATAGCTTCATTACAAGGATTTTTAATAAAACTCGATAACTCATCGACGCTAAAAAATTTGACTAGATCATCATCTGGCAACAATCCATCTGATACCATTAGTCTACCAAGCTGACTAAAAGCGACTTTAAAACGATATGCAAGCTCAACTAGTTGAGACTTCGTTAGCTCTCTGCGTCGAATTGCGTTATGGGCTTTAGGTAAAATCCATTGGAGCCCTCGTGAAACTTGAGACAAATTGGCAGCATCTTCATTTTTTTTATTGTTTTTATTCGGAACCAGTCGCGCTTGAACAGCTGCCTGCATACTTTGAATTAATGGATCGAGATTATCTCTCCAGCTGAGATCTCGCATGCAAAGCTCTCTAACTCCACGATGGCCATGTAAATCAAGAAATCTTTTGAATTCTTCTGATAACGTTTTAGTAGAGTACAGCCAAGCTAAGGCATCATTTATTTCGGCTCTCTGAAATCCTACCACTGCATCTGATCGTGACGCGATTTTATCGATTAGCTTATCTAGCTGCTCAACCATCAATACACTTTCTATACCTTTTGCACCAGATAGCAGTCTGATTGCCTCGGCTTGTTCTTCTACGGTACTGTCGTTAGATTTGCTAGACACCATATTCTCTACAATGGCGCAGAGGAATCCGGAGAGTGCTGAGGACTGTATGTGAACCGCCATACAATGATTAAAAAACCATAGTTTGCTAGCCAGCTCATCCCACATTTGAGCGCTATTTTTTTTCTCCACAATAACAAGATGTTCCAGTTCAGCTGTGAATTGCACAACAACACTGGGTGCATTAATACAATACTTTAAAAGCTTAACAGTATTTCGTAACCTCACCCACCATGGCTCAGGAGGTAGCTCTTCAAGCTCAGGAACTATGCGTCCGCATAAAGTTTGCGCTGCCTGATCAGCACTTGCACCAAGGACCCCAGCCGATATAAGCAAATTTCCTGTTAGATTTAAGAAAAGGTGACCAAACGCTGCCGCGGTAACTTGCCAGTTATCATCAATTATCTTTCTTACACCCACCTTCACCTGCATATGTTGTAACCCATAGTCGATGCCCCCTCCTGTAAATGAGATCGTAAGCGGACAAACAGCACCTGGCATCATTTCACTCACATTGCTAGTGGTCAGCAAATCATCAGGATTTGGTAGAACAGTATCAAACTCATTGAGATCGGAAGGGAGTGTTGTTATAGGTCGGCTTTGAAGCCAGTACAGCACTCCGTTCTCACCAATTGCCCACTCCAGATCAAGCGGATGACCCACAGTAGCAGCCGCTTTTTTTGCTTGTTCAGAAATCAATAGTATCTCTTTATCATTGAGTAAAGGGGCATCATCCACCAAATGCCTTACGACTATCTCGTCCGCTAAGTTAATTTCGTAATGATCTGGAGTAGCCTCTCCACTAACTAAGGATTCCCCTAACCCAGATACCGCATCAATAAGCAATCGATCTCGCCGAGCGGTAATAGGATCAGAAGTGAAAACAACACCAGAGACGTGAGCTTTAACCATACATTGAACAATAACGTTCATACTTGTCTTAGCAGGGCTCCCCCGTTCCTGCTGATAGGATCTAACAAGATTGCTTTCAGCTGACTTTACGCAACCTTCAATTGCATCACGCAGCTCAAACTCGTTTGTCACATTAAGTATCGTGTCATACTGACCGGCAAAAGATGCGTCATCACCATCCTCATCGATTGCTGATGATCTAACAGCCACCTGCTCGGATTCTAATGCCAAATAAAAATTGTTTAGATCTGCAAGATAAGTTTGGGCTTTTGCATTTCGAATAACGAACCCAGCTGGGACCGATAAGCCCATCTCAATAAGTTGCGACAGTCCGAAGGCCTTACCACCACAGGAGCGATCGGTTATTTTATCAAGAGATAAAATCTGACGATTCAAATTCTGATATTCACTGGCATCCACAACTTCTAGACAAAGATCTTTTTATAGGTGGCTGGCAAGAGATATGAATTAACCTGTAATGAAGACACTATCAGATAAGCATAACGTTTCATTGAAAACTCACTGTCATGACTGTTTAGTTTTTAAGGTAATTGAAAGACTGTTAATACAGTATCGCAACCCAGTAGGTTCTGGGCCATCTTCAAATACATGGCCTAGGTGAGATCCGCAGTTCTTGCAAGTTATTTCCGTACGAACCATACCTAGACTAGTATCGCTAGTTTCCTCAAGCATGTCCGAGTCAATCCCCTGATAAAAACTTGGCCAACCACAACCTGAATCATACTTGTGCTCAGATAAGAAGAGAGTTTTTTCGCAACATTTACAAAGATAGCTTCCCGCAACCTTACAGTCCCAATACTCTCCTGAAAACGCCCTTTCCGTGCCTTTTTCTCTACACACATAGTATTCTTCAGAGGTTAACTTTTCGCGCCAAATACCATCATCAGTATCTTTCATAACAAGCTTCCTTAAATTATTCTAATCAGTGATCAGACAGCACCTTGCAACCCAATCCTCTCGCCATTGTCAGTTGATGGAGTTCCAATCCTGTATCAAGAATCGAGCTACCATAAGTTTCTCTACGTTCATAGTAGTTTGATCTCAAGCTATCAAAAGAGAACAAATCTCGCCCCTCGTAACTCGTTAGACTTGCTCTTAAATTTTCATCATCCTTACTTATCCGATAGAACCCTCTTAGAATATTTCTTGCAGTGTCTGCACTACTAGCACCAGACAAAATCTTCACCGCATTAGGCGGATCTAGACAAATTGACTCAGCGTCGTGCTTTATGCCCAGAAAAGAATAAAGCACCTTAGACAGCATCATAGTGCCCAAAAGCTTACCATCAAAACTATATCCAGCAATGTGAGGAGTTCCGATTCGAACACGATTAAGCAAATCTTTTGAAATAGAAGGCTCATCCTCCCACACATCGCAAACCACGTTCGGACCAAAGCCGCGCCTAAAGAGATCCAACAGCGCTGAGGTATCAATCAGTTCTCCTCTAGCAGCATTAATTAGTAAAGAATCTTTAGATATTTCTTGTAAGGTCGCGGAATTAATAATGTGCCGGCTCGGCCACGGTTCTTGATAACAGAGTGCAGCATGTAATGTAACTACATCTGAATTAAGAACTTCATTTAAGTCATCCGTAAAGGAATCTCCCTCGAGGGACAGCCAAGGGTCATAGACAATATAAGTAATGTTTAATGCCTTAAGGCGTTTGGCTAAACACTTGCCGACATGCCCGAACCCTAATATACCAACCTGACCACCACCTTCCAGCCGTTCCCAATAATCGTCGATCTCTGCGATAGCACACAACACATATTCTACTACCGAGTTAGCATTGCAACCTGGAGCACTGGAAAATTTTATTCCGTTTTTATGGAGCCAATCTAGATCAACGTGATCAATGCCACTAGTAGCACTGCCAACAAACCTAACAGATGTTCCTTTAAGAAGATCTTCATTAACAAATGTCACCGATCTTACTAGCAAGATATCGGCATCAGATAGTTGCTCTCTAGAAAGAGAACGTCCATCTACAAAGCAAATATCCCCCAAATTGGAGAAAAGATCAGACGCTAAAGTGATATTTTTGTCGCATACGATCTTCATAATAGATGCTTAAGCATATTTCATTGCTAGTCTGTTGCATCGAAGTAAAATGGACTCAGGAGCATTCCAACCACTCAACAGATGTTCTAGTCTTTTGTAATTCGCTCCAGAACGAACGGTTTTTCTCTCAATATTTAGATTTGGTATGGTTTTATTAAGGCGTGCTAACTTCCTTGATATCAGTGCCTTATCCCAGTTCTCATCAAGCAACTTCACTACACGATCACCTCCTCGCATCTCGAATTTCCCACCTGTATTCAGATGTTCTTCTATTCCTTCGAGAGACCCATGTTTACAAAGCAAAGTGGTGGCTGTCCTCTTTCCAATTCCAGGTACTCCAGGTATATCATCCACAGAATCTCCAACCAACCCAATAAAATCAGGCACTTGAAAAGGCGCGATCAAGGCTTCTTTTTTAAAAGCAGCTTCATTCGTTTCTTTTCCAGAAATAGGGTCAAAACATACGCAGTCCTTTCCTGATATTAACTGTGACAGATCCTTATCACGTGTAATTACCTTAACTTTGTAGTCAGCGCGTCTGTAAAATTCGGAAAGCGTCGCAATATAGTCATCCGCCTCATATCTGCAACCAGAAAAGCTTGAAATGCCAAGCTCAGATAGAATTTTCTTACAGGCTTCAAACTGAAAAACTAGCTCTGGATCTGGCGGAGCTCGACTAATCTTATAATCACTATAAATCTCATTTCGAAAGTTCGTACCTAGACTTTCATCAAAAGCGGCTAGAAATGGCTCCTCTGGAGCAATCTTCTCTAGCAAAGCAAGAATAGTGTTACTAAACCCTATTGCTGCATTCAAAGATCTTCCATCTGCATCTCGCCAATTATCAGGCATGCCAAACCATGCTCTGAACACATAAATCGGCGCATCTAACAGCCATGCTGTTCCTACCGTCATAAAAGCAGACTAGCTTCGATATGGATGTCACCTGGAATCAAGCGAGTATCGAAAGATCTTGTCAACTCCATAAAGAACGACTTAGCCCTATTAGGAAGCCCCTTAAGAACAAAAGTTCTAGCCTCCTGCGCTACAGATAATGCAAACTTTTCAGTATCGCAGATACCTAGATCACCATGGTTGTCCAAACTTAACTGGAAGTCACAATTACAAGCTAGTGAGAACAGCCACTCTAACGCCTGCGGCCTTGCCTCTACTGATTGAAATTTTGCTTGCTGCATCACACTTCTGCCTTCTGGAAGATACCAATATCCAAAATCAATCCTTTTTCGTCGAGCATCTCCAGCCAAGCACCAATGCGCCACCTCATGAAGTGCACTTGATAAATAATCTTCTCTATAATGGAGTGTATTTAGTCCTTTTCCAGCGTCTGCGGGCACATATAGCGGCTCCTTTGCACCACCTTCTAAGATAGTTTTAAACTCTTCCAGAAAGCA
>JAQWLX010000010.1 GCA_029247075.1 Halieaceae bacterium
GCTATTAAAGCCCTATTATTCATAGGAGACGCTTGCGAAGAACACCCGGATCAACTTTCTAACCTTGCAGGTCAATGTGGCCTTCTGCAGCTGCCTATCTTTGTTTTCCAGGAAGGAACTGATAAGAATGCGACTGACTCATTTCGAATGCTAGCCAATCTTAGTGGAGGGGTACACACCACATTTGATGCATCCAGTGCGTCAACTCTTGCTAGTTTGTTGGGCGCCTTATCCAGATATATAGTGGGTGGTAAAAATGCTTTAGAGATGTCTGCTCAAAGTGGTGATAAAATATTCCTAGAGCAGCTTAAGAACTAAATACAGAGGAATCTCTTGCCTAGACTTATACTAGCCGTAGCAATAATCGCTACCCTCGTTTATATCACAAGACGAATAAACCGACTTCCACCTAAGGCACGCAAAAAAGCTTTTGTGCAGTTAGGCTTAACAGTGACGGTCCTGTTCGTTTTATTCCTTACCGTTACGGGGCGCTTGCATTGGATTGGAGCGGCACTAACTGGCGCACTCGTGCTTCTTAGACAACTTCTGCCACTAATTATTCGCTTTATTCCCACCTGGCTCAGTTACCGTGGTTCTAGCATCGGATCCAGTTCTAGCAAAACCTCGACAGTGGCATCTCGTTTTCTTCGCATGAATCTCGACCATGAAACCGGAAAAATGTCAGGTCAAGTGCTCGAAGGAGAATTCGAGCACTGGGAACTCGATGAAATGGAACGATCACAGTTAGAAAGCCTTCTTTCCTACTGTTCTAAAAATGATCCGGATTCCGCAAGGCTTCTTGAAAGTTACCTCACACAACGATTTCCCGATGAAAGCTTTGATAACCAACAATCTTATTCTGAATCATCATCCCAAATGCAGCGTGCGGAAGCACTATCGATATTGGGCCTTGAGGGAGAGCCAGATTCTGAAGCTATCGTGAACGCGCATAGACACTTAATGCAGAAACTTCATCCCGATCGCGGCGGCAACGATTATCTAGCCGCTAAAATAAACCAAGCCAAAGATATTCTACTTAGCTAAGCTAACCTCTGATTTCAACCCCAGAAGACCACACCTACTTAACAAGATATTCACTCATAGGTACTACATCTATCCGATCAAAGTCTATGAATCTAGCACAACTAGTCATCATTCTCTCTTGCCGCTTTCCCAGTTCAATATCATTTTCCGCATCATAGAAAGCATGATCCGATGTCATCGCCTCTGGCGGGAAATTCTCTTCAACAATTGCATCTAACGAATAATCATTGTTTCCATAAACATCTTCAATAAGATTTTGTCTATAGCCAAAGGTAGATTGTGTTTCAATCGCTACCGGTGTATGACTTTGTTGCCAGATAGATAACCATTCCTCTTTCATCAACCTTTCGGATCTCTGCAGAAGAGCCACCTGACAAAAACCATGTACCCGCTCCCCTACTTCTGCCGGGTACTTTTTATTAGGTAACGGTTCTTTCTCTGACACGCCGAAAAGACTATTTTTATCTGATGTTTGTTTCCAAGCTTCGCATACCTCTAGTGCATCATCTAAGTTTTCACTCCAAATGGAAGCCATTAGATTTGGTAGTGGTTTTCGTCCCATCTGACGAGATACAGCATCATTTACTCCACTATCAGAAAATGCCAATCGCGCAGTCCTGATCGAACTACGAGCTTTTGTTATCTCTGAAAGCAGATGTAACCGACTCAAGTAAACATCATCTTCTGCGCAATCACTCCAAGTTATGATCATTACTTTATTCATAAACATTTAATCTTTTTACACTACATTCCGACGGGGGGTGTAACCGTCGCTGCATTATCTATAGATATTTCCGCACCATTGATAAATATTGATTCATCGGAAGCTAAAAAAATCACTAAATTAGCGATATCGCCAGGATCGCACATATCAAAGTCCTTAGTGGCTTCTTTAATTTCATCATCATTGGACTGTTCTTTGCCGGATATCATCTTTGCGGTCATTTGAGTTCTCACACCATCAGGATGCACAGAGTTGCACCGCACTCCATTCTTCTGTTCTTTACAATAAAGAGCGACACTCTTTGTCAGTGCTCTAACAGCACCTTTACTTGCACTGTAAGCAGCTATAAATGACATGCCCTGCATCGCAGAAACGGAGGACATATTGATAATGGATCCTCCGCCCGTTTCTGCCATCAGAGGTATTGCATGTTTACAGCCTAGAAAAACGCCCTCCGAATTAACCGAATTGATTCGTCTCCACTCACTAAGCTCGGTATCAACTACATTTCCTAGACTTATCAGTCCAGCATTATTAACAAGTACATCGAGGCGTCCATGCGAAGAACGAATTCTCGAAATCACTTCTATCCAGTTCTGTTCATCTGAAACATCCAGTCTCATGAAGCTTGCAGATTCCCCAATTTCATGAGCAACCTCAGCTCCGCGCTCTTCATCGCGATCTGCGACAATCACAATCCCACCTTCCTTCGCAAATAAACGACTATCTGCCCTACCCATACCAGTAGCGGCGCCAGTTACAAGTGCTATCTTTCCTGCTACGCGATCCATTTTATTTATCTCCAATCTATCGCTAAGTTTTAAATTATTGAGACGCAAGTAAATCAGAGGTCTTTATAGACCACAAATAATTATCCGGAAAAAACGAACTTTTTATGGTTTTTTAATACCTGAAAGGCTCGCCAATAGCCAGCATTCGAGTTAATCTGAACCTAGAAAATCCAAACACCAGCGAAGAGAAATCAGTCCTAGTTAAGACACGCAAGTGCTGCCTAAACCTTATGAGGATTTAGGTCCACGGAGAATAGAAAAATGTTAAATAAACTTCGAATGCTCGCACTATTAACCTTCGTCAATATTCCATTAAATTCGATTGGAGAGACTGATTATCTGAGCTTTGCCACTGATGATGAAGCTAACTCTGTAGAAATTTTTCAAAAATCAAGTCCTGCTGTAGTGTTCGTCACAAATACTGCGCTTCGCAGAAGTTTGTTCTCTCCAAATATACAAGAAATTCCGCGGGGAGCTGGATCTGGCTTTATTTGGAACAAAAATGGGCTGGTCGTGACTAACTTTCATGTTATTGCTGGCGCCAATAAACTTACCGTAACCCTGCAAGATAAAAGCGATTATCGAGCCGAGGTGATTGGCGTAGCACCCGAAAAAGATCTAGCTGTATTGCGTTTAATCGACCCTCCAAAAAATTTGCCAACCCTTCCCATGGGTGATTCTTCAGAGCTATCTGTAGGACGCAAAGTACTTGCTATTGGAAATCCATTTGGATTGGATACCACCCTCACCACAGGAGTGGTCAGCGCATTAGGTCAAGAAATAAAATCACCAAGCAATCGAAAAATTAGGGGCGTAGTCCAAACTGATGCGGCTATAAACCCAGGGAATTCTGGCGGTCCTCTGTTAAATTCACTCGGACAGTTGGTTGGCGTTAACACAGCCATTTTTAGTCCAAGCGGAGCAAGTGCTGGAATTGGTTTTGCTATCCCCGTGAATACTGTCTCCCAAGTGGTACCTCAGTTGATTAATTATGGCCGCATATTACGTCCTATTATGGGTATCGAGTTAGCTAGCGACCGGTGGATAAAACGCTATCGAATCAACGGGATGCCAGTAGTTCGAGTATTTCAGGGTTTACCAGCGGCTAAAGCCGGCATGATGGGCGCGTATCAAACGAGACAGGGAACTATTGCGTTGGGTGATGTCATAAAGAGTATCGACGGAGCACCAATATCCAACAATGATGATTACATGACAATCATGGAGGAGCACAAGGTTGGCGATACTGTCGAAGTTGTCACCGATCGTGGCGGGCAGACCAAGAGATTTAAAGTTGAGCTTACCGAATCGCAGTAATTGTATCTAATTACTCACTCTGGCCAAGCTTTTTAAATTCCATCGCATTCATGATGTAATCTAAAGAACCATCTTCCTTAAAATAACTTACAGCTCCCTGCCCGAGGAACAGCATTTCTGTTTCCACCTCACAACGCGCTTCAAAATGTTCTGCAAAGATCGGTTCATACCCGTAAGTGCCTTTAGGGGCCTTACCAACATCATAGATCAATTCTCCTTTTGTGATGAAGAATTCTCCGTAACCCTCATGTCTGTGAGCTTGAAAAAACGCCCCGGGTTGCATATTCACGTAAAGAGCCCATTTCCCTGTATTCTCACAAGTTCTGAGTACTTTAAACTTACTCCCTCCGCCCACATCGACCCATTCAACGCGTTCCGTATCAACTAAAACATCACCCGTGGATGATTCAAATCTACCGGTATTGTCCAAAAGATTCACCTCCTCCAAGCTATCATAGCGATATCGGTCCACCACATGGCATAAATTTAAAGATTAAGCGAGTAGACCAGTAATGAGAATTAAAGCAACAACAGGGGGAACGATAAAGCGAATTAAGAAATACCAAAGTGAATAAACTCCTTCACCAAGCGCACTTAACTCAAGACGACTTCCCTCTCTATTCATCACCCAGCCTGCGAAAACGGCAATCAACAAACCACCGAGAGGAAGCAAAAGCTGATTAGAGAAAAAATCCATTAGATCATTAAAGTTTTTACCTGCGAGAGACCAATCAGCCCAGATATTGTAAGAAAAGATGCTCACTAAACTCAGCAAAGATAATGATCCAACAACTAATATTGCACTCAGTTGTCGAGAAATACTGAACTTCTCCTCCACCCATGCCGTGACACTCTCAATCAAGCCGACCATGGAGGTGATACCAGCGACGGCCAGCATTAGGAAGAACAAAGTTGAGAATAAGTGTCCATTAGGCATTTGTGCAAACGCGACCGGTAAAGTCTTAAAAATCAAACCTGCACCGGCCGCCGGATCTAAACCGTACTTGAAAACCGCTGGAAAAATCACAAGACCTGCTAAGATAGCCACCACAGTGTCGGCAGCAACGATAATAAATGCCGATCGACCTATAGAAACGGAGCGCGGAAGATAGGCGCCATAAGCCATCATACCGCCCATAGCTACACCAATAGAAAAGAAAGCCTGCCCTATCGCAGCAAGCAGTGTACTTCCATCAATCTTAGAAAAATCCGGAGTGAATAACCAAGACATTGCCTCGTAAAAAGAAGTAGCAAAGTAGTTATAGGTGGCCAAGCCAACAAGCAATAAAAAAAGCAATGGCATCATAAATCTAACCGCTTTCTCTATACCAGATTGAACTCCCGCATAGATTACCGACCCGGTAATGGCAAGACCGATGAAGGTAGCGGTAATCATGATCGAACTCTCTCTAAGCATCCCTTCAAAATTGGCATTTGCAATCGTCGCATCTACTCCATCAAATCCCGTAGTTACGGCCTTAAACAGATACCAGAGCACCCAACCCACAATCACTGAATAAATAATTTCAATCGTGTAGGCGGCTAACAAACCTAATCCACCCACCCATTTCCACCTGCCAGATTTTCCATTTTCCATTGCTATATTAGCTACAGCAATCGGCGGACTACTCTGACCTCTCCTGCCGATAAGCAACTCTGCCATTAACACCGGGACGCCGATCACAAGCACGCATATTAAATAAACTACTACAAACGCCCCGCCGCCATTTTCACCAGCCACATAAGGGAATCGCCAAATATTCCCCAAACCTACTGCAAATCCAACTGACGCCATTAAAAATGCGAATCGCGATGACCAAACTTCTTTTTCTAACTTAGCCGCGGCCATACATATCTCCGGTTTTAGGACTATCAACAATCAAATTTTTTTTCTTTGTGGAAATGAGCATCATATGAAACTTAGGCTTTGATCATTAATCAATTAGATCAAAATCCGCCTTCGAAATACCGCAATCTGGACATTCCCATTCCTCCGGAATATCCTCCCAGCGAGTGCCTGGAGCTATCCCGTCATCCGGAAGACCTTCCTCCTCATCGTATATGAAACCACAGATAACACATTCGTATTTTCTAAAGTCTGACATATGATCAAAGACCCCTAAAATTCATTCAACTTGATTGACTTGGCTATACTATATACCAAGGCGTCAATTTTATGGAAAATTACCTTCCAATTTAACTTGATGAATTTCATCCACCAAAGGCAATGACTGCAAAAAACGAAAGGCTACAGAATTCGTATCGACTTCTTGGAGACCATCTAATGCTAAATCCACTGTATAGTTTCCCTTGAATGTAAAATTCATAGTATTCCACTTAAATTACAAGCTGGTGGCAATAACTGCATGATATTTAACCAGCTAAATCAATGACTTATTATAATTATCCTTCTTAAGATACGAAAAATCACACGAATAAGGAGGTAATGCCGGCGATTGCCAGCATTAGGAAGAACAACATAGAAGCAACAATTCCCTCAAGTTGAAATCTAGATTCAACTTGAGGGAATCGCGAACATTTTAGTTATAAAAATCTGACGAGAGAGAAAAGCGATGAATATTTGTATTCATTTAAAAGTTCCATTCAAATCCTACTCGTGCAGTCATAGCTTTATTGGGTCTCGCTCCGTCCGGTTGGCGCGTGATGATCCTTTCTTCATCAAAAAGGTTTTCAACTTTAAGAAAAATTGTTCCACCAAAATCTAGCGGATAGCGGCTGATAAAATCAACCGTTACAAGATCCTCACTCCGATCAAATTTAGTTGATCCAGAACGATTACATCCAAGATCCATGCACATCCAATCAGTATATTTAAAAACTAGATAATTTCCCCATCCATTAGCACCTATCAGACCGATTCGCGCTGCTGCAGTATTTTCTGGAATAGCTGCAAGCATATCTCCATCTACATAACCCGATTCAGAATTATCTTCGCTGATTTCTGCACTGGTATAGGTATACATCAAATCAATTGGTATCGTCATAGATCCTACTTCCTGAATAGTGCTCAGCGTAAACTCCATTCCAGAAATTTCTGCTTCACCTGTCACAAACTGTCCAGACGTGGCCTCATTACTGCAAGGACTGGCATTTGAGCAATTTTCAGACTTATTATCGAAGTTGCTGACGAAACCCACCGCCTCTAGGAATACACCAGAGCCCCTATAGCGCAAACCGGCCTCCCAATTCACACTTGTTTCTGGCTCCTCGGTCTCCTTAGCTCCACCACCAAGAGGCGAAAATCCTTTATGAACGCCGGCGAGAATTTGCCATTGATCACTAATATCGTAGGTGAAAGATGCTCCAGGCAGCCATTCATCAGTATCATTGCGCCTTTCTGACTTTAGGACTGTTCTATCTTTATCTGAAAACTCTCTTCTTGAAGATTCCACATCCTCATACCTTAGGGCAAGGTTTAACAATAAACGATCGTTGATCTGCCAATTATCCATAACCCAAAAAGAGATTGCCTCCGAATCTTCCAATCTATTATTACTGCCAGACGGAGAAATTGTGTAGTCGTAAACCAACATGCCTTCCGTTTGATTATAAACATCTTGTGGCTGAAAACGATCCATATCGTCCTCATGACTTCTGAAACCCACACTTAAATTATGTAAGCCTGCATTAACGTCCAACTCAACCTGCAACCCCTCTGAAGTGTAACTGCGATTATTGTGTTTGTATTTCATTCCCTCTTTGTCAACAGAGCCGTCCAGTATTCCTTGTGCAACAAGGTCTCCATCATTAGCTGCATTAACTAGCTTACCTACACCACTAATCTTCCACCAGTCTCTCGCAAACTCATTTCTATACATTTTGGCATTGAGAGAAATTGAATCGGAGACTTCGTAAGTATAAGACAGTAAATAGCCCTCATGGTCGTTGTTCATTTGATCTGGTTTACTCAAACCGTAGCGCCTATAAGGATCAGCGTCAAAATCCTTGTCCGTCAGGCCAGTGTAGGTCTCATCAGAAGTTTCCTCAGAATACTGTCCCTTCAAAAGAACATTATGTGGGCCAGATTTCCAACTCAGCTTAATTAAGTAGTCTTCTATTTCGTAACCAGTATCGCTTTCAAACCGATCGACACTTTTGAAGCCATCACTTGTTCTCTGCGTAGTTTCTAATAGAAAGCCAAATCCTCCAACTCGGCCACCATAGTTCAATAATAAATCACCTTCTGAATTCTCACCGAGTGACGCGCTTAGACGCCCCCCTAGCTCATCTGGAATCGGACTCGATACCAAATTAATGACACCCCCAGTAGTTTGGGGGCCATAGCGAAGCAACGGAGTACCTTTAAGAATTTCAATGGCTGTCATACGAGTCGTCGTTGGAAAGTAATATGCAGATGCGGCAGTGTAAGGTGCTGGAGCAATCGGAATGCCATCCTCCAAAACAGTTATCTTTCCAGATCGTTCGGACGTCGCTCCTCTAATTCCAATATTTGGCCGCAATCCATATCCGTCTTCCTCCATAACATAGATACCAGGCACTGTTTTCAGCAATTGATTTATATCATTTGCGTTTTCAATCTTGATTTGCTCTCTATCCACTACAGCTGCTGTACCAGATAGTTTTCTGGCATCTATTTTTGAACCAATAATAGTAACTTCTTCGAGAGAAGAGTCGTCTGCGTATAAACCTACGCAAGTAATTGAGCATGCTATTGCTACCATTACTTTATTGATAATCCTTAACACATCAAACCGCCTTTTTGCTTAATGATGAAAGCTTATTACTTTAATAGGTTTGATTATCATTTGCAATTACAGATGCTATTAATTCTCATTTATATTTTTTCATTACTCGGAGACTGGTTTTCGCTCATCCATCCACTAAATCAAAGTCGGAATGTTGATCGTCTCAGTTACTGCTAACATAATATTCCATGAGAATCGAAGCCACTTCTGGCCTCGAAAATTCAGGAGGCGGAGCCACACCATCACCCAGCATCTTCCTAACCGCTGTTCCAGAAAGCAGCACGAAATCATCTGGGCCATGATCAGGGACATCTTTCATCATGACCACACGATCAAGCTTCTTACTATAGGCAGTGTGATCAGCTGCGTAGATCGAAATTTCAAGTGCATCCCTGGGCACCTCATTCTCGAAGATCACTTGCGCATCAAACCCACCATAGAAATCGCCCACTCCCGCATGATCTCGACCTACTATAAGGTGGGTACAACCACTATTTTGCCGAAAGACCGCGTGCAGGACTGCCTCGCGCGGACCAGCGTAAAGCATATCAAATCCATAGCCTGCCACCATCACCGTGCTCGGAGGAAAATAAATCTCCACCATCTTACGGATAGCAGCATCACGGACAGACGCTGGTATGTCACCCGACTTCAACTTTCCTAAAAGCATATGTATTAAAATGCCGTCGGCCTCTAAATCTTGCATTGCCATTCGACACAACTCTTCATGGGCTCGATGCATTGGATTACGGGTCTGAAATGCAACCACCTTGTTCCAGCCAAGTCGGTGAATCTCAGATCTAATCTGACTGGCGGTTAAGAAAGTGTCTCCAAATTCTTTCTCAAAATAAGAGAAATTTAGGACCTGTACCGAACCAGATAAAATCTTTCTACCTAAACAAAGAAATGTCGCGACCCCTGGGTGGCTTTCATCCAGAGTGCCAAATATATTTTCGGCCATGAATCTATGATGTTCCAAGGACACTTCCTCAACATCAGCAACATTCATCACCGCTAACACGGGATTGTCCTCTATATTAGGATCATAAAGCGCAATTCTTTGCCCAGATTTTACCCAATCCTCATCGGTAAAATTGACTATCGGAACTGGCCAAAACAGTCCGCTCCTCGTCTTCATATGCTCCGCAACGGACAACGCATCCTCAAGATCCATAAATCCTTGCAAGGGATTAAAATATCCACCGCCTAGCATCACGGCATTTGCTGCTGCCGCCGAATTTAACAACAGAGATGGCAAAGTCTCTGCTTCTTTTAAGAGTGCATCGCGATCTTTTTCATCCGACACGAAGCAGTGAGAAAGTTCTTCCGAACCATGTGGTTTAATCATCTGACAATCCAATAAAGTTTTTAGTTAAGTATGTTGCGGCTTTCTAACTCGGCAAGAATAATATTAACCTCTTCATCCAATGACTGTTTATCCGAGTGAAGGTGAATTTCCGGACTGCTTGGTGCCTCGTAAGGATCGTCAATTCCTGTAAAATTTTTAATCTCGCCCGCTCGCGCTTTTTTATACAAGCCTTTCGGATCTCTTGATTCAGCCACCTCTAAAGAACAATCCACAAAAACCTCTATAAAATCCAGTCCTGCCTCTTGGTGCAATTCTCTAACCCCATTACGATCAAGCGCATAGGGACTGATAAAACTACTGAGTGCTACTAGCCCTGCATCAACGAACAGCTTGGCAGCTTCACCTATTCGACGTATATTTTCGGCACGATCTTCAGCGCTAAAACCCAAATTCTTATTTATCCCCAATCGAACATTGTCTCCATCTAGACGATAGGCAAGCACGTTTCGTTCATATAAAGCCCCTTCCAAAGCTACTGCGACGGTACTTTTGCCACTTCCTGAAAGACCAGTAAACCAGATCGTACAGCCCTTATGACCTAAAATCTTTGCTCGCTCTTCTCGAGAAATATCCCCTTCCTGCCAATGAACGTTCGTAGCTTTTTGTTCAGTCATAAGTAATTGATCCTTAAAACTAGTGTGTTTTGTTTAAGATAAAAGTCTCGCGATAATCCTGAAATTGCTTGGCAAGTTCTTCTTCCGTCAATCCAAATTGGCTGAGAGTATAATTGTGAGAAGGTCGAAGTTCTCGTTTATTGAGCTCTTGCCAATTTTCAATTTCTTTCTTCGCGTCTTCCGTTAAAGAAATTCTTATAAAATCATACACGCGCTTAACTGCCTCTAAAGGTTCTTTAACCGTATCAGTGAACCAAAGATCAAGGAAGGAATCATCACCATTCGTCTCACGTACTTCCATGGTCTTCTTCATACCAGAGGCAAACTTTGAAGACCATTGTCTGCCCACTTCAGTCATGTCTACTTTATCAGAATAAATTGTCCAGACCCCAGCGATTAAACTAGCGAGAGATGGGATGGTATCAATCGGATCTCGATGTGATTGTACCACCATCGCATCTGGAAAAATCTTTAACACGACATCCATAAAGTGGAGATGATGCGGTGCTTTTAAAACCCATCGCTCCGCGGTTCCGCCCACCTTTTTTTTTTGCCACTGGAGGAATTTAAGAAGCAGACGAAAATATTCATATCCCGGCGTATGGTCTTGGCCTGAGAGCCAAAGATCATAAGCTGGGAGATTGGCAAATGCCTGGGGGTTATAGCTAAAAAATGACTGCTCCAGCAGCATAATATCTTCATCAGCGCCAAGAGCATCTAATGGGTGGATGGACAAGAGATCTGGATTCGCTGATAACATTGCATCCACTTCTGCTTTAGCCGCAGCAATCCTCCAATCTCTCTCATTAGAAAAATCCCAATCTAGCTGAGGACATGGAAATCTCACTTCATACCATAAGGGAGCATTGAAACGACTATCGGCGGCGATCGTTCTATGCAGCATCGTAGTGCCAGTTCTGGGTAAACCTACTATAAATACGGGTGGTAACAATACCTCATCAGAAATTTCCGGATATCTTTTAAGCCACTCATTAACTCTCAGGCGAGTCGCCAGTATTTCTATAAGTCGCTGTTGCATTACCTGCCTGCCAACATCATTCAATTCAGCCTCATTGGCAAGCGACCAAGCCAAATTGGACAACGCCTCCTGAAAAGGCCACGTCCCAAAATCATGCAGCCCATCTACCGACATAGCGCTGTGCATTAACCCATCTATATTAAAAATATCATTCATAGAAATAGCTCAATCCACTATCTCAGACATGTCCACAACCTTAGTCTTGATTTCGGGGAAATTGGTCGCCCCCACATAACGCAGAAGCATAGCACCACAGTTGTGGCCTGCTGTAGTCAGCCAATTTGGGTAAGCATCCCCTGGATCAAAAGCAGAGACCAGGATCTGCACTAACCCATCACCACACAAAACTGCACTATCTTGATTGATGCTGATTCGATGAAATCGATAATCTAAGGACTCCATCCAATAATTAGACACTTGAAAGTTCCATGCCTTACAAACTGGTGGATAAAATTCAATCAATAGCGCCTTATCATCACTTAAGGCCCAACGGCTATTGTGATAGTGAATTTCAGGATCACCACCAGCCTTCAAACACATCTCCTGATCATTAGGTGGCAAGCTATTCTCGTGAGCCAGAAACAGATCCATCCAGTGTCGAAAAAGATCGGCGGTGCCTTCTACAAAAGGCGTCGTATTCTCAAGCGCTTGAATGAATTTGACCGGATCCAACGGAACCACATCGCCACTATTAACACGCTCTATCGAAAAAGTAGCGGGGACTTCTTTACTTCGATCCCTAAAGGTCTGTCTTATCAAGATAGAATCGGTGCGAGATTGCATTGGTAACCAGTTACCATGCTTCTTATCCATACAAACGTGAATTTCAAATTTGCCTTCTTTATCTATCTCAATATCAGCCAGCTCGAGATGGCCAGTAGGTGCCATATCACCACCATCCCCATATCCGCCCGCCTTTGATTCAATGCTTAGATAATGAACAGTGCCACGATGCCCACTAATCAAATAAGATTTTTCTCCACTTACCGAACAATTTAAATAAACATTATCTGGATTATCATTTCCAATCTTTGCTGTTTCATGGGAAAGAGAGAAAAATTCAGGTCGATCTGAATCGGAAAACTCTACGTGCTTTTCCAAGCTTAACCGAAGTAATCGAGTTAAATAACGATACCCTTCTACTTGGGTCAATCCGTCATCTGGCACAGAATCGGTTAACAATCCATGACCAATTTTCTCTAGCGAATCACAGAAACTAACCCAGGCTCTCCCGTTCTCTAGCCTCTCCAGGCTGCTCATCAAATATCACCATTCTTTATTTGCCGGTAGAGATCTTCTGCCCGTGACTTCAATCCTCGAGCACATTGATTAAACCCTGCTTCAATCTGCTGGCCCATTTGATCGATCATTAAAGCGACCCCATCACCGGAAAAGTAGTCCACAGTTTCATATGTACAACACTCCCCATCCAACGAAACCAGACTCTGATATTGATCGGCATGGATAGGATCTCCAGGATTATTCTCCATTGACCAAACCAGTGTATGGTATGGCTCTATCTTGGTAATGTACTCCACGTTTTTTTGCAGGCCAAACCCTAGGTCTACTTGCATCGTAACAGCCTCTCCGAGTTCTAATTTGCCGCCTATTTTCGGATAAAAATTATTCCACAACGCGTAGTTTTCAAAATCAACCAAAATATTCCAGACGACTTCACTAGGTGATTGGATTGTTATTAGTTCGGAAGAAACACTAGAAGCTGTAATCATCTTAGTCTCATGACTCTTTTCTTAAAGGTTAACCGAGAAAAAATTTTAATGTAGACAAAATTAACATCAATCCAACTAGTGGCATGATCCATCTACTCAAACGAGCTGCTTTTTCTGGATCAGTATCACCAGCAAATCGTTCAACGAGAAAAACCATCAGAAAGACCCCGACAAAAATAAAGAACAAAAGTGAAATCAAATTCGTCATTTTTTTAACCTTGTCCACGGCACGACAAGATCTACGATACATATCAATCTATTGACCATAGTACAAATCCTGAATTAGCAACAAATATCCCTACTGCCTAATATCCCTAAACACTAATGCTCTATCTATGGTTAATACAATTGAGCGCCTTAATTCAATAATTAGATCTAGGCGCCCCAACAAAAACTTCCATAGGAATAAATACTTCCTCTTTAAGGTAAATTATATCCCAAGAAATACAATGTAAGCATACTTGGCGAAAAAGTCTTTGGACAATATAATAGCTTCGAAAACCTTAGGGGTGGCTAAAAGCCTGAGACACTTCGGTGAACCCTTGGAACCTGATCCGGATCATGCCGGCGTAGGGATAAGGTCTATAACTCCCTACTTGATCCGAAGAAACACCAATATCCATTTAGGGAGATTCTTCATGCACTATAGATTTTTCACATTCCTCTTTTGTCTTTTTTCGATTGAGTCAATTGCCGAAACTTATGATCTCAGCGAGATAGTGGTTACTGCCGAATTAAGAAAAAACACTTTGATTGATCATAGCGGAAGCACTACCGTGTTATCAGAAAAAAATTTGAAGCAGCTAAGCGCACAACATCTTGGGGATGTTTTAAATTCAGTGCCAAACCTTAATTTTTCTGGAGGGACCTCTCGCGCCCGATTTTTTCAAATCAGAGGTATAGGAGAGCGAAGTCAATATGCCGAACCAATTAACCCGTCGGTCGGCTTACTGATTGACGATATCGACTTTACGGGTATTGGAAATGCAGCAACCATGCTCGACGTAGCCCAAGTTGAGATCCTTCGTGGCCCTCAGGGAACTCTTCATGGCGCCAATGCTATGGCTGGCTTGATAAATGTAAGAAGCAACGAACCTCAAAGTGATCCTTTTAATCAAATAAGCGTGGGAATCGGCTACTATGACCACCATTCCTTCAAGTTCGTCTCTACCGGACCATTGATCTCTGATTCCTTACTTTACAGATTTGCTTTAGGCAGCAACGAGTCAAACGGATCTATAAAAAACCGGTTCCTCAATAAAAGTGACACGAATGACATTATGGAAATAGCTTCCAAATTTAGATTGGAATGGACTATAAATCCCGAAACCAAGTTGTCTGGGCATTTCTTCTTTCTAGATGGAGACAATGGATTCGACGCTTTTTCACTGGACAATAGTCGAAATACTTTATCTGATGAGCCTGGTAAAGATACCTTGAGGACACTAGCTGGAGTCATCAAGGCAACTCAAGATTTTTCAGCTTTCAGGATAAAATTCGAGACATCATTTTCTAATAGTGAAAGCATCTATAGCTATGATGAGGACTGGACCTATGTTGGTATAGCTCCTGGATGGGAATATAAATCTTTTGATAGTTATACAAGAAAGCGAGACGCTCATAGTATTCAAGCTAGGTTGACCTCGAAACAGCCTCTTAAATTAGGCAGAGCGATTAGTGACTGGTCTGTCGGCTTGTATTTTAGAAGAAATCAGGAAGACTTAGTTAGGCAATACACATATGCAACTAGAAACTTTTCCAGTGAATACGACACGGATACCACTGCAATTTTTGGAGATGTAAAAATTGCCTTGACCGAAAGCTTTAAAGTCGGTGTAGGACTGCGACTAGAAAATAGAGACACCTTTTATGAGGACAGCGATGGCGTTAGAACATCTCCCGAAAAAAATATGGCTGGTGGAAGATTTAGTCTCGAATATCTAAATGAAGATTATGGTCTATGGTATTTGTCGTATGGACGAGGATACAGAGGAGATGGCGTTAACGCTGGCGTCCTGTCGAGCCCGGATATCTCGTCGATCGATCGCAAAAAATTTGGCTTCTATGACTCTGAAAGCCTCACAAATTTTGAAGCAGGAATTAAATACCAGTCCCCTCAGGACAACTTTTCAGGACGGCTCGCCATTTTTAAAATGGATCGGCGGAATCAACAAGTAAAGGATTCTCTAGTGCTAGTTCGAACCGACGGAAGTTCCGCTTTCATCGATCATACCAACAACACCGCGAGCGGCGACAACTATGGGATAGAAGTGGAGACATTGTACCAATTAAATGATGCTTTATCACTAACCGCGAATCTAGGTTTATTACGTTCAAAGGTTCACAGCTACCTTGGAATAGATGGTGTAGCTAGACAAGAAAGAGAACAACCCCAAGCTCCGAGCTACCAATATTCGGTCGGAATAGACTATAGGTTCTCTAATGAATGGCGGCTCAACATTCGAGCAGAAGGAAAGGATGAGTACTTTTTTTCTAACAGACATAGTGTCAAAGCACCTTCTTTTACTATGGCTCACGCTCGCTTAGTGTTTGATAGAAATCCTTGGAATATGGGCATCTGGATTCGAAATATGACTGATGAAGAAACTTTCGTGAGAGGCTTCGGAAGCTTCGGGAATAATCCATTAAAAGAGTACGCGGTTGAACCTTATTACCAAAGAGGAGCACCAAGGACATTTGGCGCCGAAATTAGTTTTCAATTTTAACTAAATTAACCTTAAGTAAGGCATTAAAGGAAAGAAATACAGTGGAGTTTACGACAGAGAGCATCACTCTTGAGCAAATTGTTGAATTAGTCGCAGTAATATTTGGGCTCGCCTACGTCGTTCTGGCCATTCGACTGCATCACTGGTGCTGGTACATGACCTTATACAGTAGCGCACTTTTTTTATGGCTTTTTTGGAATGTAGAGCTTTATCTAATGTCTCTCCTTCAGTTGTTTTTTATGGGAATCGCAACATATGGCATCTTCAAATGGAATCCAAAAAGTAGCAACTTGGAAAAACGGATCACAATAATCAATCCAAAACATCATCTCTATATTTTGAGCTCAATTGTTCTTTCTTCAATAGTTATCGGTTGGTTTTTGAATCACTATACAGATGATGCTTTCCCTTATCTTGATACTTTCACTGCAGTTGGAAGCTTGATAACTTCGTGGATGGTGGCAAAAAAAATACTAGAGAACTGGCTCTATTGGGTTGTCATCGACGCCGTCTCAATCTACATTTACATTGAGCGTGAGCTTTATTTAACGGTCCTATTATTTACTATTTACCTCATCATGGCAGCGCTCGGGTACCATCAATGGAAACTGAGTTACCAGCAACAATAAGCAAGCAGCTTAAGCTTTCACTTGCGCAGTATCGTATGTGGAATACTGATGCGCCCGTGACCAAAGAGCCCAATGTGATCAAGCGACTTAGTGGAGGTCTTAGCAACTATAGCTTTTTGGTTGAGGCAGAGCAAAAATTCGTTTTGCGAATTGACGGAATTGACGCTACAGCCTTAGGCCTTAGTCGCCACTCCGAATGGATCTTATTACATCGAGTGGCTCAGGCCGGTTTGGCGCCGACTCCAAGGTATTACAATCCCGATATTAAAACTCTGGTGGTAGATTATTTGGTGCCAGAACCAAATAGAAACGCGAGCCCAGAGGACATAGCTACTTTTTTTAAACACCTTCATTCAATACCGCCAATAAGATTCAAGCTTGATCTCCTTCAAAGAATACAACGCTACGAGCATCACCTAGCTCGCCATTTTAGCGGGGTCAAGCGGACTCTTAAACCATTCGCCAAGAGACTTGGAAAATATCTCGAACTAATAAATAGCGACAGGACTCCAGCCACCTTATGTCACAATGATTTAAATCCGAGTAATCGACTTTTTTTCAAGTCTAGCTTGTGGGCTCTAGACTGGGAATATGCTGTCTCTGGCAATCCCTGGTTCGATATCGCGGTAGCATTTTGCAACGACGAACTAGCGAACGAAGCCCTAAAAAAAGAATTTTTGATTTTCTATCTCGAACAAGAGAATAATTTCGATGAATCGATAGGGAAGATACAATTGTATTCTATTGTATATACGTACTTGGAAATCTTATGGAACGTTGTCGCGCTTAAGCGCCTTCCAGAGGACAAGGACTTAACTGTGTTAGATATGTGTCTGGAAACGGGTATCTAGTCTCTAAAGTTACTGAATTGTAGAGGAAGACCAAAATCCTTTTCACGCAGCATACTAATGATACTTTGCAAATCATCCCTCTTCTTACCAGTGATCCTTACTTGCTCACCTTGAATTTGAGCCTGAACTTTTAATTTACTAGCTTTAATCTCTTTCACTATGGCCTTGCTTTGATCAGACTCTAAGCCGTGTCGGAGCTTTACTGCTTGTTGGACCTTTTTTCCAGTAGCAACTAAGTCTCCGGGCTCCATCGACGCAGGATCAATATCACATTTTATCAAGGCGCTTCGAAGCATATCTTCCATTTGTGTAACTTGAAATTCTGCCTCCGCAGATATAGAAACTACACGTTCTTCCCTGACAAAACTGGCATCAACACCCTTAAAATCGAAGCGATTTGCTACAATACGACCTGCTTGATCAACTGCATTTGTCAATTGATGCAAGTCGACCTCGGAGACAATATCAAATGATGGCATCATGTTCCCTCTGATAAAATGTGACTTATATGGTAACGGGTTCTTTGATAAGACCAAAGGAGCAATTTTTGGATTCGAAAAATAAATCTTCGATTTCTTGCTGCATTTTAGGAGCTGGCGCAATCGGCATGATTTTCGCAGTCTATTTAAAACGAATCGGAATGAAAGTTTATGTTATCCACCACAGAAATATGGCCAAGACAATGTTTGAGATCCAAATCTGTGACAGTGACCTTTCCGGAAACTACTCCTTTGAGATAGCAGCACCTGAGAATATTGAAGAAACAGATTTTATTTTGGTTACAACTAAAGCAACTGAGGTATTAAATGCACTGGAAGGCATTAAAGATTTTTTAAACAATCGATCAGATGTAGTTATTTTAAGCAATGGGATGGGCTTTCATGAAAAGGCTCAAGAGACATACGGATCTGCTCGAATTTTTGCCGCTACAACTACAGAGGCCGCGCATATTTCTCAGCCAGGAATAATAAACCATTCCGCCACAGGGCGAACTGTTATAGGAGGAATTTCGTCTAAAAGATCACCTAATTGGTTGCCTATTTGGCTTAATGCAATACCCGAATCTTCTTGGACGCAAGATATAAAAACTGCTCTTTGGGAAAAACTCTCTATAAACTGTGTGATTAACCCTCTTACCGCTTCGCATGAATGTCGTAATGGAGAGCTAATAGAAAATCCTGCACTAAAAGAACTTGTAAAAGACCTTTGCCTAGAAATAGAAATGGTAAGCAACGCAGCTAAGATCCCTCATGCTAAAGAACCTCTTTTTGATATCGTATCGCAAGTGATTTTTGACACCGCCGCAAATTTCTCTTCAATGCTTCAAGATGTAAAAGCTGGAAGAACTACTGAAATTGAATCGATTACAGGTTATTTGGTGGAGACAGCCGCACTATTTAAAGTCGATGTACCTATGAATAATAAACTTCTCAAGCAGTTACAGGATACTAGATTTAGCCCCAATTAAGCTTTCTTTATAAAAACTAATGACGACGCAACTTAATTTAAATCAATCCTGTTTTGTAGCGGTCCCAGTCGAATATGATTCCCGGATCTGATTTTCTAGACGGTGCGATGTCACTATGGCCAACTATATTTTCAGTCGTCAACGCAGGATAAAGTGACATTAAAATTTTTGTGAGTTCAGATAATCGAAGATATTGTGCGTCCGTATATGGCTTATCGTCTGTGCCCTCTAGTTCAATGCCCAAACTAAAATCGTTGCAATTATTTCTACCGTTATGCTCCGAGATGCCAGCATGCCATGCTCGTAATTCACAATTAACAAATTGAATCAATTCACCATTTCTCTTAATAAAAAAATGGCATGATACCTTCAGGTCTTTGAGATCTCTGAAATCAGGATGAATATCGCAGTCAAGGCAGTTAGTAAATAGTTGTTCTACATAATCACCATCAAACTTTCCAGCTGGCAAAGAAATATTATGAATAACCAGCAAATCAATTATTGCTCCTTCTGGCCGCTCATCAAAATTTGGAGAGGGTACCCATTTAGCAATATCAATTAAACCGTCGCCAACGGAATTATCCATTATTTCTCCTACTAAATCGCGAAACCTTTGGTTTAATGGCTATTAAATCATTTTGTATAAATTATATCTTCGATTCACGCACCATTTCCTAGGACTGATACAATACGACTCTCCAAAATTGCCAGTCTGACTAATGAAAAAGACCTCTAGCATTTTAAAAGCTGCCATTAAAACCAATGTTGCGCATGCGCTAGCGGAAGATATTGGTGCTGGAGATATAACCGCTTCTCTAATACAAGACAAAAAGAAAGGAGTAGCCCAAATAATTACCAGAGAGCAGGGCATACTATGCGGCAAGGCCTGGGCGGATGAAACTTTCCACTCTGTAAGTCCTGAAATTAAAATCCAGTGGTATTTTTTAGATGGCCACACTATTACCCCTAATTCAATCTTGGCAGAAATCTCAGGTCCTGTTAGAGCGATATTGTCAGCAGAACGCACAGCTCTAAATTTTCTTCAAATACTTTCTGGCACAGCTAGCACCAGTCGACACTATGCAGAAAAAGTTCAAGATACTAATGTTAAGTTACTGGACACAAGAAAAACACTTCCAGGGCTTAGAGTCGCTCAAAAATACGCTGTAAAGTGTGGAGGCTGTGAAAACCATAGATTGGGACTTTTTGACGCATTTCTAATCAAGGAAAATCATATCGCCGCATGTGGAGATATAAAAACTGCAGTCGCCCGCGCCAGAAAACTTGCGCCATCTATTCCGATTGAAGTAGAGGTAGAAAATCTGGAGCAGCTTTTAGAAGCTCTAGGTACTGGCTGTGAAAGAATCATGCTAGATAACTTTAAACTCTCCAATATAAGGGAGGCAGTAAAGCTCGCAAAAGGATATAAAACAAAATTAGAAGTATCTGGGAACATCTCTATAAACAACCTCGAAGAAGTTGCTAGTACAGGAGTGGATTATATTTCTATTGGAGCACTGACAAAAAATTGCATTGCTTTAGATTTATCGTTAATTCTAGTTTGACAAAACCAACTCGCTTACTAACACTCCATTACCATCAGCATAAATATGATTTCCGCTAGAAATTGATACCCCGCCAAATTTAATGCAGATATCCTTTTCTCCAACACCTCGCTTTTCTGTTCTTATTGGACTGACACCTAAGGCTATGATGCCTAAATTAAGATCTGAAAGTATTTCTACATCTCTAACAGCGCCATTTATAACGAAACCGGCCCAATCATTAGAAGCCGCCTCTGCTGCTATTTTATCTCCCAGAAGTGCTTTTCGGAGGGAACCTCCTCCATCTACAACCATCACTCGGCCATACCCCTTCTCCCTTGAATATTCCTTTATAAGAGAGTTGTCCTCATGACATTTAATGGTTAAGGCAGGTCCTGTAAAAGAAGGCACTCCACCAAAACTTCTGAATTGCAATTCAATTGCCATTGCATCGAGATTTTGGTCTGATAAATCTGGTGTATTAAATTGCATAGGCTCGGATGGTCTTAACTCAGATAGATATCGATTTAAACAATAGAAAATTCTAGGCTTTATTTTGGCCTATTTTTCAAATCATGTCGAAGATACGAAAGTCATCGCTTTAATTCGCAAAAACTTACAATTTCTTTGGGTTATGTATATCATAAAAGTCATTCACCAAATAGATTATTAAAATGAATCTCAACCGGATCGATTTAAACCTGCTTGTATATCTCGATGTTCTTCTTCGAGAAAAAAATGTTACCCGAGCTGCAGCGAAGCTAAATCTGTCGCAACCAGCCATGAGTAATGGACTTCGTCGTTTAAGAACGTTATTTAGCGATCCCATATTGGTGAGAACCTCAGAAGGCATGACACCGACAGAGCGGGCGCTAGAGTTGGCACCTGCGGTTCAAGAGATTCTTATTGGCATTGAAAGAGCCGTACAGACTAAATCTCCGTTTGAACCAAACGAGGCAGAGCGAGTTTTTCGCATCATGGCGAGCGACTATGCGGAGTCTACGTTATTTCCCGCTGTTTTATCAAAGGTTCGCGAAATAGCTCCCAGAGTCAGTATTGATGTAATGACACCGAGCGATGTCAGCTTTCTTGATGTCGAAAGAGGCAAGATTGACATGATAATCAACCGATTTGACTCCATGCCAGAATCCTTCCATCAAATACAACTCTGGAGCGATCCATTTGCATGTATGCTAGGTCCAAACAACCCTCTCCTTAAGAACTTTACCCTTGAAAATTATCTCGCAGCAGATCATATTTGGGTAAGTAAAACTGGGATGGGTGTCGGAGTGGGAATGAATCCTGATGATGTTCAACGACTTGGGTGGGTCGACAATGCGCTCGCTAATTTAAATTGTAAACGCCAAATACGTGTTTTTACTCGACATTATCAGGCTTCAATGACCCTTGCCGAGGAAAATGATCTAGTGGTCACGTTACCAAAACGTGCTGCATTGCTAAACAAGGATAATCCAAGACTTGTTTTGCGGAATCCACCATTTGAAATTCCGCCATTGGAATTAAAAATGGCTTGGAGTCCTTTGTTGCAGCATAATCCGGCTAATCAATGGATGCGACGCCTTATAGCTGGTGTTGCAAAAAAACTAGATTAAACTAATTAATATCAATATTTTTTACTGGGAGGTTGAAACTTGCCTGACAGAACAACTAAATACGATCTTCAAATAAAGTCAACATTACTCACCTTTTTAGAAAATGAAGTGCTGCCAGGGACTCAAATAGAAGCTGACGACTTTTGGTTCTCCTTAAGAGAAATAATTGTGGATTTGTCGCCCATAAATAGACAACTACTAGATGAGAGGACAAAACTGCAAAAAGAAATAAATCAATGGCATTTAAAAAACCCAGGTCCGATAAGGGATTTTTCAAAATATGAGAAATTCCTGTTGGACATCGGGTATTTAATTCCTGAAGGTCCAGATTTTAAAGTGGAAACAGCGAATGTGGATCCTGAAATTTCTCAAATATCAGCACCTCAATTAGTAGTCCCAATCACCAATGCTAGATATTCTATAAACGCGACAAATGCCAGATGGGGTAGCCTGTACGATGCGCTATATGGCACCGATGTGATTCCGGAAAAAAACGGGGCTGAGCAAAGTGACTCTTACAATCCTACACGAGGAAAACTTGTAATAGAGTGGGTTAGAAATTTTCTCGATCGGTATTTTCCACTCCAATCTAGCAGTCACAAATTGGCTCAAAAGTATGAGCTAAAGGCGGGAGCACTAAAAATCACTTTGCAAAACGGGAAAATTACGCGACTTAGGTATCCAGATCAACTCAAAGGTTATGTTGGCGATGAGCATACGCCCACCTCCATTCTTTTAATGAACAATTGTCTCTACGTAGAGTTACAAATTGATCGTAATGATCCTGTTGGAGCAGATGACCTAGCAGGTATAAAAGATGTAATTCTTGAGTCTGCTATTACTACAATTCAAGACTGTGAAGATTCTGTATCTTGTGTAGATGCTGAAGATAAAATTCTGGCATACCGAAATTGGCTGGGGTTAATGAAAGGCACACTGGAAGAATCATTTACAAAAGGCGGCAAGGAACTACGTAGGAAATTAAACCCGAACAGGGTTTATAGCACACCAGAGGGTAACGAGTTAGTGTTGTCTGGACGTAGCGTTTTATTCATTCGTAACGTTGGTCATCTAATGACGAGTGATGCAATACTAGATTCAAAAGGCCATGAGATCCCCGAAGGAATCATGGATGCCATTTTTACGGCTCTTATCTCTATACATGATCTAAAGAGACCTAAAGAAGTGAGAAATTCCCAAAGTGGGAGCATATATATTGTCAAGCCAAAAATGCATGGACCTGAAGAGGTTGCCTTTACTTGTGAATTGTTTTCACGAGTTGAAACAGCGCTTAAACTGCCGAAACATGCACTTAAGCTTGGTATTATGGATGAAGAAAGACGCACCACTATCAATCTTAAAGAATGTATACGACATGCAAAAAAACGTATTGTGTTTATAAATACTGGCTTTCTTGATCGAACAGGTGATGAGATACACACCTCAATTCGTGCTGGGTCTGTATTAGCTAAAAATAGCATTAAAAGTACCGACTGGATGAATGCTTATGAAGACTGGAATGTCGACATAGGGCTAGCCTGCGGGCTAAATGGACGCGCTCAGATTGGTAAAGGAATGTGGGCCGCACCGGACTTAATGAAAGATATGCTAGAAGAAAAGATTTCACACCCCCGCTCGGGCGCTTCAACATCTTGGGTCCCTTCACCAACAGCCGCTACATTACACGCGACTCATTACCATGAAGTAAATGTTGCTAAAGAACAAGAAAAGATCGCCACGAGACCTAACGCTTCGTTAAAAACGATTTTGACACCGTCCGTATACGATGATTTAGGCCTTACGGAAGATCAAATTCAAAAGGAACTCGATAATAATATTCAAGGAATATTAGGCTATGTCGTTAGATGGATAAATCATGGAATCGGATGTTCCAAAGTGCCTGACATAAATAATGTCGGATTGATGGAAGATAGAGCCACACTTAGAATATCTAGTCAGCACATCTGTAATTGGCTTTTACATAATGACTGTTCTAATGATCAAATTCTTAAAACACTGGAAAAAATGGCTCAAATCGTTGACAAGCAAAATAGCCTAGATAGTGATTACTCAGCTATGTCATCAGATCTAGATAAGAGCATTGCTTTTCAGGCAGCTAAAGATTTAATTTTCCATGGCTTGGAATCGCCAAACGGATACACGGAACCTATACTGCACAAGAGAAGAAATGAATTTAAAAAATCACTTAGATAAGATTGAGTCTAGTTTATTAAAAATTCGCACAACGGGTTAGTTGGATGGCTCAGGTAATATTGCTAAAGCCATCCATCTAATACGAATAAGAATTCTTCTTTATCCCCTGCAGGTGCTAGGCAACAGCCTAGAGGGTATTGTCGTAGCACCACCTCCGCAAACCCAAGAGACAGTTCCATTAGCATTTCTCGTTGGAATTATTTCCAGCATGCCTCCCGATGCATTAGCCAAGTCCGCATCTGCTGTCAAAGTGAGTTGATATGCACCATTAGCGGTCACTTGTGCCCCTGATACGTAGCTGCCATTACCGTTCGTATCTATACCCGCCGCTTGGCTCGACGTCGGCACGCCTGCATGTGCAGATGCATACTCAGCAATTGATGCCTTCCCTTCTGCTGCATAGGCCAAAACTTCACCCATACGAGCTCTTACAGTGTAGTCCTGATATGCTGGAAGAGCTAAAGCAGCCAGGATTCCTACAATTGCAATGACAATCATCAGCTCTATCAATGTGAAACCTCGTTGAATTACGCTAGTATCCATCAAGTTAATCCTCGTGTAGTTAATATAATTAATAATTTCTAACAATCTTCCTTGATTTGTAACTACATCTCTGAAGAAAGACCAATTACGAACACGAATTTTGCCAGTGAATTTTATCCTGTCAGCCTTTTTCTTAATAAATCTATAGATTTTTGCAAGAAATCAACCCACCTAACTTTGACTTATTACAAAACTTATACTTTTTGGGTAATTCTAATGGGCTTGATTTCAATCTAAATCTAAAATTCATTTTAAATATAGAAACGAAGGCTCCTTTCCAGGGATGATTTTAGAGAATATGAATGAAATCGCAAAAACTCCTTTGAATGCATTAATTAGAAATTTAGTATTCGATGATATTCTCACTTACGAAGAGGCACATAACGCCAGTATCGCCACACTGGGCCGACAGGGTGCTCTAGTTAAATACTTGATCGAAGAGTTGAACCTTGATGATGAGCTAATTGCCGAAAAAGCATCAAATGCCTTCGGAATTCCATTATTTAATTTAAAAAACCTCAACTTCGATTTAATACCGAGCAACTTAGTTGATCAGGAACTAGTTAAACGCCATAGAGTGCTACCGCTCTACCATGTAGACGATAAAATTTTCGTTGCGGTAGCTGACCCCACAAACCTAAATGCGCTTAATGATATCAAGTTTCATACAGATATGCGCACCGAAGCAGTTCTTATGCCTTTCAACAAATTAGATCAAATAATTAATGATTGGCTTAAAATTCATGAGAATGTCGGAATAGATCTAGTAGAAATAGATGAAGCGGAACTTAACGAACTAGACTTTTCAGATGCCACAAGAGAAACGAAAGAGGAAAACCACGCGATAGACGAAGCACCTATCGTGCGTTTTGTAAACAAGGTGCTAATCGATGCAATTAAACAAGGCGCATCTGATATCCATTTTGAACCTTATGAAAAGAATTTTCGCATACGTTTCAGAACTGACGGAATATTGCACGAAGCTTTAAATCCCCATAGGAAATTGGCAACTCGCCTTACTGCAAGATTGAAAGTAATGGCGAAACTGAATATTTCTGAGCGTAGAGTCCCTCAAGATGGTCGAATAAAGATGACTTTAGCAGGGAATAGAGAAATAGATCTTCGAGTAAACTCACTTCCGACGCTTTATGGTGAAAAAGTTGTACTTCGAATACTCGATGCTTCCAACGCTACAATTGGTATAGACACTTTAGGCTATGAGGACCAGCAGAAAAAATTGTATATAGATGCGCTATCACGACCACAGGGAATGATTTTAGTTACTGGTCCAACTGGATCAGGAAAAACAATGTCACTTTATACTGGCCTAGATATATTGAACGTGCCAGAAAGAAATATATCTACTGTTGAGGATCCAGTAGAAATTAATATGACGGGTATAAATCAAGTACACGTAAATCAAAAAGTAGGACTTGGATTTGCAGAAGCATTACGATCTTTCCTGCGACAAGATCCCGATGTGATTATGATTGGGGAAATAAGGGATTTAGAAACCGCTGAAATAGCGATCAAAGCATCTCAAACTGGTCATCTAGTATTATCTACATTACATACAAATAGTGCTGCTGAAACAATAACCCGCTTACTAAATATGGGAGTCCCTTCCTTTAATCTCGCTACTTCAGTCGATCTAATCATTGCACAAAGGTTAGCTCGAAAATTATGCAGCGACTGCGCCGTTAGCACCGAAGACATTCCAAAAAAAAGTCTCTTGGATTTTGGGTTTAACGAGGAATTACTCTTTTCAGCAAACATTAGGAAAGCAGTTGGGTGCAATAACTGTAACGATGGATATAAGGGTCGTGTCGGCGTTTTTGAGGTATTGCGCATCAGTCCTGAAATTTCTAAATTGATTATGGAGTCCGCTAATTCCATAGACATATACAATCAAGCACGCAAAGAAGGGTTTTATGATCTGAGACAATCCGCTCTAGTTAAGGCAGTGCAAGGATTAATTAGTCTAGAAGAAGTAAATCGAATTACAATTGAATGAATAACTATAAATCAATTAGCGGATCGAATCCTAATTTATCTGAATCTTGTTATAAGTGGTCCGGCAAAGACAAATCAGGCCTTGCCACTGAAGGACAAATCTTTGCTAGTAGTAAAACTATGGCAAAGGCATTGCTAATACAGAAAGGTAATGAGCCGAACAAGGTTTGGAAAAAATCAAAACCAATCTTAAGTAATCAAAAAAAATTAAAGCCAGTAGATGTGGCTATTTTTTCACGTCAGTTAGCTACCATGCTTAAAGCGGGCGTGCCACTTGTGCAGAGCTTTGAGATAGTCAGCTCAAGTGCAGAGAATGACAAGATGCGTGAAATCATAAAAGAAATTCATTTCGAAGTTGCATCTGGATCTAGCCTGGCTCTCTCCCTCGCCAAGCATCCAAAATACTTTGACAAACTTTACTGCGGACTGGTGTCTTCTGGTGAAAGTTCAGGCACTCTTGAGACTATGCTTGATCGAATCGCTACTTATAAAGAGAAAAGCGAAAAACTCAAGGCAAAGATCCGAAAAGCATTAACCTATCCTACTGCTGTCGTGTTTGTGGCAGCCATAGTGACAGCAATCCTGCTTATTAAGGTAGTACCCCAATTTGCTGCCACATTCAAAAATTTTGGTGCGGAGCTTCCTTTCTATACCAGGCTAATACTGGAACTCTCGAACTTCACTCAGGACTGGTGGCTAGTATTTACTATCGGAGTATCAATGCTCGCCTATCTGTTCACCATTACTAAGAAGAAATCACGAGCCTTCTCCAATTTTGTTGACAGTGCAATCATTAAAATTCCTATAATCGGTCCTATCTTACGTAATGCGATAATCGCTAGGTTCTCTAGAACCTTGTCTACCACTTGTTCAGCAGGAGTACCGCTAGTCGATGCACTTGATTCGACCGCTGGGGCAGTAGGAAATTATGTTTACGCGAAGGCAATTGGAAATGTAAAAGAAAATATAGCAGCTGGCTCTGCATTAAGTCAGTCGCTAAACCATACTAAACTATTCCCAAATGTCTTAATGCAGATGGTAGCCGTAGGTGAAGAATCAGGAACATTGGATGACATGCTAGGGAAGGTTGCTAATCACTATGAGGACGCTGTAGATGATGCTGTCGAAAATCTAAGTTCTTTGCTGGAACCACTGATTATGGCGATCCTAGGTGTTTTAATAGGCGGGCTAATGATCGCTATGTATTTACCAATTTTCTTACTTGGTTCAGTGATATAATTTCTCTAACGTTATTTGGCTAGGTTTATGATAGAAGCATTGTCCACGTCACAATCCTTTTTTTTCACTTCTCTTGCTTTTTTGGGATTGATAATAGGTAGCTTCCTGAATGTTGTAGCCTATAGGCTACCTATAATGTTGAAAGCTGAGTGGCGAAAAGACTGTTTGAGCTTTCTTGGAGAAGTCTCTGAGGAATCAAAAAAACTGTCCCTATCTAGTCCAAACTCTCATTGTCCAAAGTGCAAGACAAGCATAAGACCGTGGGAAAATATACCGGTACTCAGTTACATAGTACTTAGAGGGAAGTGTTATAATTGCTCAGAAAAAATCAACTTTCGATATCCAGTTATCGAGTTACTAACTGCACTATGCACTTTATATTTAGGATATTTGTACGGCGTTAGTTGGGGGCTGATAGCGGCTCTGGTCTTTACCTGGTCTCTAATAACGTTGAGTCTAATAGATCTAGATCATCAATTGCTGCCCGACGATATCACTTTACCTCTTTTGTGGCTGGGCTTAGCGGTAAATATTAACTCTCTTTTTGTCCCACTAGAAAGTGCGATAATCGGTGCTATCTTAGGATATGGATTACTGTGGACCACCTATTGGATATTCAAAATTTTAACAGGAAAAGAAGGAATGGGATTTGGCGATTTTAAACTACTTTCCGCATTGGGAGGATGGTTAGGTTGGGACACTTTGCCAATGATTGTTCTTTTATCTTCCGTTGCTGGAGCTGCGGTTGGTATTTTTCATATATATTTTTCTGGTCATAAAAAAGATGTACCAATACCTTTCGGCCCTTATTTAGCAATGGCAGGTTTCACTGCCTTAATTCTAAAATCCCAAAGTAACTTTTCACTACCTACTTTTTTAATATACTAATGAATATGGTTGTTGGAATTACTGGTGGTATAGGGTGTGGGAAATCATCTGTCACGGACCTATTAAAAAAACTCAATGTTGATATTGTAGATGCAGATATTATTGCCAGGAAAGTTGTAGAACCAGGAAAATTTGCACTTAAAAAAATCGTAGAGTATTTCGGAGCCGAGATTTTATTAGCTGACGGCAGTCTAGATCGAGCACAGCTAAGAGTAATAATCTTTTCTGAAAAAGAAAAAAAAGACTGGCTTGAAGAGTTGATACATCCTTTGATCAATGATGAAATTAGAGCACAAATAAAATCAGCAACCACCAAGTACGTTGTTCTTTCATCTGCACTATTACTGGAAACGAGACAAAAAGACCTGGTTGATATAGTTGTGGT
>JAQWLX010000106.1 GCA_029247075.1 Halieaceae bacterium
CGACATAAATATACTTAAACACGACATTCTTTTAAAGTCATCTCCTTATGTTTTTTATCCCCTTAAACAAGTATTTTCAGGATCAAATGGGGACTCAGCCACAACTCTAGCGGCATATCTTTTTCCCAGGATCTCTATCTCCAGATCAGTTTCCAATGAGGCAAATTCGGGTTTCACTAGTCCTAACGCTAAAGACTTATCTACACGAAAACCATACCCTCCAGAAGTCGCGCGCCCTACCAACTTTCCATCGCAATATATAGCTTCTGAACCACGTGCGTCGGCATCCTCATCACCTGTCACCTCGAGCGTAACAAAGCTATTTTCAAAACCTTTTTGCTGCCACTCTACAAGTCCATCTTTACCCACGAAGTCATGCTCTTTATCAAGTTTTACAAATCGATCCAAACCTGATTCTAGGGCCGAATATTCTATAGACATCTCTCTTGGTATTAATCTGTATGATTTTTCTAATCGCAATGAATCCATGGCCCGAATTCCAAATGGCTTGACTTCGTAATCAGCACCAACCCTGAATAATTCATCGAACAAGTAATTTTGCATTTCAATCGGATGGTGCAATTCCCAACCAAGTTCTCCGACAAAATTAACTCTTAGCGCTTCTACTACAACCGCCCCTATATTTATCGCTTTACCTGTCAACCAAGGAAATGCTGCATTAGTCAGATCAGCGGATGTCAACTGTCCTAACAAATCTCTTGAACGCGGTCCCGCTAGAACCAGCACTCCTTTGGAAGAAGTGATTTTATTTAATTTAAAACTCGAATTTTGCGGCGCTAGTTTTGACAGGTAGTCCCAGTCATGTCGCTCCATCGCACCGGCTGATACAAGATAATAATCCTCGTGACCTCTCTTATAAATAGTAAACTCTGATCTCACTCCACCCTTCTGCGTGAGTAAATGAGCCAAACCCACTCTACCTACGCCTTTTGGAATCTGATTGGCCACTAACTGATTCAACCATGCCTCCGACCCTGGTCCACTCACAGAAAACTTAGAAAATGCGCTCATATCTAACAGACCAACTTTTTCATGAACGTGCTTGCATTCTGCAGCTACAAATTGGAAGTAATTTGACCTGCGAAATGAATATTTTTCAACGATACGGCCATCAGGAAGGGGTTGGGAGTGATTTTCGTTTAGTAATGCATCAGCTTTGTTTAATTCAATATCTGTTATGGAATAATCATCTGGCACAAACCAATTTGGTCGCTCCCAACCAAATACCTGGCCAAACACAGCTCCTTTCTCGGCCATACGATCGTAACATGGAGCGCGTTTTAACGGCCTACCAGCTGATCGTTCCTCATCTGGATAATGAATAGTAAAGACACCTGCGTATGCCTCTTCATTCTTCTTTCGCAAATACCCTTCACTTGCATACGATCCAAAACGACGCGGATCAACACCCATCATATCAACTGTAGGCTCTCCATCTGCAATCCACTCGGCCAACTGCCAACCAGCGCCACCAGCTGCAGTAACACCAAAACTGTGCCCTTCATTCAACCAAAAATTGTTTAAGCCCCAAGCAGGTCCCACAATCGGATTTCCATCTGGTGTATAGGCTATAGCACCGTTATAGATGGTCTTTACGCCAACTTCACCAAAAGCGGGTACTCTTTCGATACAGGCCTCCACATGAGGCATTAAACGATCTAAATCTGGGTTAAAAAGTTCGTACTCGGAAGAATCGCTTGGACCATCAACATAACAACAAGGAGCGCCTTTCTCGTAAGGTCCTAGAATAAAACCACCAGCCTCTTCACGAAGATAGTAACTGGCGTCTGATTCGCGAAGCACTCCTTGCTCCGGTAAACCTGCTTCCTTTCGCGCAAGTATCTCAGGGTGAGGTTCAGTAACAATGTATTGATGTTCAACTGGAATCACAGGAATATCTATACCAACCATTTGACCAGTTTTTCTGGCAAAATTACCCGTACAAGAAACAACGTGCTCACATTGAATGGATCCATTATCAGTGTGCACCATCCAACCCGATCCAACAGGCTCTATTGCGACAACTGACGTTTGACGATGAATCTTGGCTCCTCTTTTTCGAGCAGCCTTAGCCAATGCCTGAGTTAAATCAGCTGGCTGAATATATCCATCATCCGGGTGCTGTATTCCTCCTATAAGACCGTCTATATTGCACATTGGCCAAACATCTTTTACTTCCTCCGGAGATAAAAATCTCACATCAACGCCTACGGTTTTAGCGACACCGGCGTAATAACGATATTCATCCATTCTATCTTGGGAGGTGGCTAGACGAATGTTAGACACAAGCTTAAGACCCACTGCTTGGTCAGTCTCTTTTTCCAAAGCTCGATAAAAGTCGACCGAGTACTGATGCAATTTTCCAACGGAATAAGAAAGATTAAATAGTGGCAACAAGCCAGCGGCATGCCAAGTGGAGCCTGAGGTCAACTCTCTCCGCTCAATAAGAACAGAATCAGTTAATCCCTTTTTTGCAAGATGATAGAGTGTGCTAACACCAACTACGCCACCGCCAATCACAACTACTCGGGCTTCACTCTGCATAAAATTACCCTATATATAATTTAAAAATGGTTCAACGATAATAAAATTCACACATTATAGTCAGAACAATATAATTACCACTTGAGAAAACGTCACTTTGTGCATACTAGAATGTAATATACTTGTAGTGACTATTTACATAGATCGAACTGTGATTATTATTACGACCTTGACCATGTCATACCTAGAGAGAATAGTATTATTAAACATGTTTATTGAATACTTTAATTTAGCTCTATTGCTGCAAAAGGTTGTAATTAGAAAATTTTAGTCGATAACAAATTAATGATTAATTTATAAGATATACAAATACTTTTATTTACAATCCCCCCCACCGTTTAAGAAAAACACTAGGACACAGAATCATGAGTGACATCGAAATTGCGCAAAATGCCAATCTTGCTCCAATAGAAGATATTGCATCTAAGCTAGATATTCCGGAGACCAGTTTATCACCCTATGGAAAGACCAAAGCTAAGCTTGATCTGGAGTATCTTGATTCACTAACAGACAAACCCGATGGAAAACTAATCTTAGTTACCGCTATAACACCTACTCCTGCTGGAGAAGGAAAGACTACTACATCGGTAGGACTGGTGGATGGGCTATGCAAAATCGGAAAAAAAGCGGTCGTTTGCCTCAGGGAACCAAGCCTTGGCCCTTGCTTTGGAATGAAAGGCGGAGCCGCTGGAGGAGGATATGCCCAAGTGGTCCCGATGGAAGATATTAATCTTCATTTTACTGGGGATTTTCATGCTATTGGCGCCGCGCACAATCTACTATCGGCACTAATGGATAATCATATCCACTGGGGAAATGCCATGGAAATTGATGCCAGACGGATAAGCTGGAAACGAGTTTTAGATGTCAATGATAGAGCTTTACGCCATATTGCATGTGCATTAGGTGGACCAGGCAATGGCTTTCCTAGAGAAGATGGATTCGATATCACCGTAGCCTCTGAGATCATGGCAATATTTTGTCTGTCTAAAAATCTTGACGAGCTCCGAGAGCGTTTAAGCAGAATAGTAATTGGATACACTCGTGATTTAAAACCCGTGCATGCAGAAGATATAAATGCTACAGGAGCGATGGCGGTACTGCTTAAAGATGCGTTGGCTCCGAACCTCGTTCAAACTCTTGAACACAATCCAGCGATCATCCATGGCGGACCATTTGCCAATATTGCACATGGATGCAACTCAGTAATCGCTACAAAAGCTGGTCTAAAACTTGCCGACTACGTGGTTACTGAAGCAGGTTTTGGCGCTGACTTAGGCGCCGAGAAATTTTTCAATATAAAATGTCGAAGTGCAGGACTTCATCCTGATGCTGCAGTATTGGTTGCAACTATTAGGGCATTAAAAATGCATGGAGGCGTCGCATTAGATGATCTATCAAAAGACGACCCAAATGCCGTTACTACTGGCTGTAGCAATCTCGTCAGGCATATAGAAAATGTCAAATCTTTTGGTGTGCCCGTAATTGTTGCGATTAATCGATTTGTCAGTGACAGTGACGCAGAGATTAATGCAGTAAAAGAAGCAGCTTCTGCAAACGGTGTCGAAGCAATTGAATGCACTCACTGGTCGGATGGCGGCACTGGAACAGAAATGCTAGCCTCGACTCTTGTGAGCAATTTAGACAGCGCGAAATCTAATTTTGCTCCACTTTATCCGGATGAAATGCCCATCTGGGACAAAATTAAGACTGTAGCCACTCGCCTATATCGAGCGGAGGACATTATTGCCGATCAAAAGATTCGCAATCAAATTCGAACTCTACAAGAGTCTGGATATGGACACTTTCCCGTTTGTATCGCAAAAACCCAATACAGCTTTTCTACCGATCCAGGACTAAAAGGTGCTCCATCAGGCCATGTAGTCCCTATTCGAGAAGTACGCCTTTCGGCTGGCGCTGGATTTATTGTCGCAGTGTGCGGAGATGTAATGACAATGCCAGGACTACCTCGCGAACCGGCAGCTAATCGCATCGACATAGATGGAAAGGGTGAAGTTCAGGGATTATTCTGAGACACTGGGTTTTCTGATCAAAAGGTTGTAGGTTGATCAAAAACTCTAATCCAAGGATAGCGAATGAATAACGGAGAAAGTGCCAAACCTCAAAATCTTAATCAAGAAAAGTATTACCAGAATCTACAGATTTTAGGACTGGATCTTCATATACCAGTATTCCCTTTCTCTGCCGCCATAATCATCCTTTTTGTTGTATATGCACTGCTTTTTCAAGAAGATGCTAATTTAATTTTCAGTAGCGTAAGAAGCACCATAACGGTAAATCTTGACTGGCTGTTTATATCAGCGGGTAATATTTTCCTTATATTTTGTATTTATTTGATATTTTCACCACTAGGAAATGTACGTATTGGTGGGATTGAAGCGACACCAAATTACTCAAGATTAAGTTGGTTCGCAATGATGTTTGCTGCCGGAGTAGGAATCGGACTTATGTTTTACGGCGTGCTTGAACCCGTGAACCACATGCTCAACCCTCCACTCAACATACCCGCAGGCACCGAAGAAGCGAAAGCCATAGGTCTTGCTGCAACGAGCTTTCACTGGGGCTTGCACGCATGGGGAATCTATTCTGTCGTGGGAATCTCTCTGGCTATCTCTCATTATAATAAAGGCTTGCCGCTGACAATCCGTTACGCCTTCTATAGCCTGTTCGGAGACCGAGTTTCTGGAATCCTCGGCGACGTCATCGATATTCTGGCAGTATTCGCAACCTTATTTGGCCTCGCAACCTCGTTGGGACTTGGGGCACAGCAGGTGGCAGGAGGTTTAGATCATGTTTTTGGGATTGCTAATACGCCCTCAACAAAAGTATGTATCGTGCTTTTCATTACAGCAATTGCAATCGTATCCGTTGTTAGAGGGATGGATAAAGGAGTAAAGCTACTTAGCGAAATCAATATCGCGTTGGCTTTTGCATTGTTTTGTTTCGTGCTGATCGTATCACCCACGGTAGCTGTGATAACTAACACCCTGCAAAATTTTGCTGACTATCTCTATTACCTTATCCCCTTAAGCAGCCCGATTGAGAGGACAGATATCTCGTTCTATCACGATTGGACTATTTTTTATTGGGCGTGGTGGATTGCCTGGTCACCATTTGTTGGCATGTTTATAGCGCGGGTTTCAAAAGGCCGAACCGTTCGAGAATTTATGGTGTGTGCTCTTCTGGCACCTTCAAGCGCATGTGTAATATGGATGTCAGTTTTTGGCGGATCAGCATTTATACAATACTTCGATCAAGGCTATCTTCAAGTCATCGAAGCTGTACAAGAATCGAATATAGAACTATCTCTATTTCGATTTCTTGAATTAATGCCTTATGCGAAGATTACGTCAGTATTTGCACTACTGCTAATCATAATCTTCTTTGTCACCTCAATGGATTCTGGCTCATTGGTTATCGATACAATCACTGCTGGAGGAAAGATCGATGCGCATGTATCCCAGCGCGTATTCTGGTGCACATTTGAAGGCTTGACTGCGATTGCCCTCCTCCTTGGAGGGGGACTGACAGCTCTGCAGGCCGCATCACTTATAACTGGTTTACCATTTCTGTTCGTTTTGCTTTTGATGATAATTAGCCTTCGACAGGGCCTATTAACAGAACCAAAATAAAAAAGATTATTTGTTTACATCGATCACCGATCTTCCCTTAACTTGACCTGCTAATATTTTCTGGCCCAACTCTGGAAGGTCGTCAAGCAAATGTTCTTCTATAGTATCTTCAAGCTTAGCTAGCGGAAGATCTGAGGCGATTCGTTCCCAAGCCCGCACCCTGTTTTCATAGCCTTGCATTACACTGTCAATTCCCAGCAAGTTGACCGCTCTTAATAGAAACGGAATGACAGTCGCCGGTAGCCCTGCACCACCAGCTAATCCGACCGCTGCGACACTCGCCCCATATTTCATTTGTCCGAGAATGCGAGCAAGCATCGCTCCGCCGACCGCATCCACACAACCAGACCATGTCTCAGCTTCAAGAGGTCTCTTAGTTGTTTCATTGATTTCTTCTCTCGCTACTATCTGAGATGCACCAATTGAAGTGAGATAGTCTTTCATTTCAGGTCTTCCGGTTACCGCTGCTACTTCGTGGCCTAAATTAGAAAGAATGGCGGTTGCTATAGATCCTACCCCTCCGGCTGCCCCCGTAATCAGAACGGGACCTGAGCCAACCTTTAACCCATGATCTTCAAGCGCCATGACAGACAACATCGCCGTTAGTCCGGCGGTTCCAACGGCCATCGCTTGTCGAGAATCTAGATTATTCGGCAACGGTACGAGCCAATCAGCATTAACTCTCGCCTTTTGAGCATATCCACCCCATTGAACTTCACCAACTCTCCATCCAGTAAGAACAACCTTATCTCCCGATTTATAACGCTCATCATCAGACGACTCAACGGTACCCGCGAAATCGATACCAGGTACGTGAGGGTAATTTCGTACTAACCCCCCACCGGAACCTAGGCACAGACCATCTTTATAGTTAAGAGAAGAATAATCTACGGCTACCGTAACATTCCCTTCAGGTAGCATATCCTCAGTTAAATCGGAGACAGCGGCAGATGTATTTCCATCTTCGTCCTTATTTACCAGCAGTGCTTTCATTAGCGTTCCTTTATTTTTTTCTTAATTCCAAAATTTATCTACAACACGACCGGAGAGAATACCAGTGGATGTTTCCACTCTCAATTCTCTACCAGCTTCCCAGAAACCGCGATCTAACATCGCAATAGCAACATTAGTTCCAAAATCAGGTGACTTGGCAGCCGAAGTTACCTGCCCCACCAAATCTCTACCGCTATGCATCGGCCAAGCACGATCACATACCGGAATATCTCCGTCAATTTCTACCGGACATATTTTACGTTTAGGACCTGCTTCCCTTTCACGCAGCAACGCTTCTCTTCCAATGCAGTCAATAACTTTCTCTGGATGACAAAACCGATCCAATCCACATTCAAAGGGTGTGTTGTCCAACGTCATATCACTACCGTAACTAAGCAAACCACTTTCAATTCGCTCGATAAGATTCGGACAACCTGCCCGAACATCCAAATCAGCTCCGCAGTCAAACAACGCTTTCCACAAGATCATTCCATTATCATTGCCCACGACGTAAATCTCAAAGCCACCTTGCTTGGACCAGCCTGAGCGCGCTATTAGAAACTGGGTGCCTGCAAACGAGAAATATTCAAAACCAAAAAACGCCAGCGCTCGAATCTCTTCACCAAAAACTCTCGACACCAGTTCCTCTGCTCTGGGCCCTTGAATAGACAGCGGAGAGACATCAGGCTCAAATACATCTACCTCTAACCCTAGTCCAAAAACGATACCCTTCACCCACAAAAGCAAATCACTATCAGCAAGCGACAACCAAAATCGATCTTCGGACAATTTAAGAGCGACCGGATCATTTAACATACCTCCATTCTCATCTACTACTGGAACGTAGTAACATCTCCCCACTCTCATGCCACTTAAATCCCGCGGAGTAAGTCGTTGCATCAAATCAGCTGCACCTGGACCTTTAATCTCGACCTGCCTCTGGGAGGCCACATCCCATACCTGAACAGCTTCCTTGAGATGTCGATAATCTTCTTCTAAAGATATAAATCGAGTAGGTAATAACATACGATTGTAAACAGAATAGGCCTTTACAGACGCCGCTTCTACACCTTGAGAAACATGCGTCCTTCTTAGCCTTCTGGTAACTGAAATGGTTTGCACTGTATTGATTTCCGGATAAAGCGAGAGACTAGCTAATTAGGGGCCAAACCAGTCAATTGAACAAATTTCGCCTGACTTACCGTCAAAATTCCACACTCGACCATAATCTCTTACACGAGATTTTTTGCCTTTTGCCACGACGACATCCGGACCCATCCAATATTTTGTATTTTTTATAATCAATGGTTCCTCTGGCGACGCGCCCTCCACCATCTCTATCTCACCCTGGATCTTTCGCCCAATAGTAATTGAGCGAGATTTTCCATCACGCACGATATCTACTGGAGCGCGCTCAGCACCAATAATCTCGGATACCAACATAGTAAATAAATTTGTCGTGCCACCCGCTTCTCCAGAAAAAATCTTTAGCAATCCGTTGTAAGCAGATTCTGAGGCGTTTTCATCGACGTAAGCTGCCACCTTCCAATTTCCCTCTCCCATTCTTCCTGGGATATCTACTAACAATCCGACATTAAGGCCACTCAAACTTTCGCCCTCAAAATGTCCGTCATCGATAGCGATTGCCATCCAAGCATGACAAAAACCCTCGGTCGGAGGGTGAGCTCCCAAAGAGATCACACAAGGACAAAACACGTCACAACTACAGTTGAGGAATAATTCCCCTTTAATCTTCCAGTCTGTTGGCGTGATATCCATAACACGACGACCTCCCTTTACCTGTCCAGTCTCTGAACTCATATTACCCTCCTAGATATAAAGCGTTGTAAATAGCCAAAGAGAAACCGGCCAAAATAAGCATGCCACCCAACGGTTTTCTAATCACTCCGCCAACTTGAGGTAGCTTTTCTATAATCATGATAAAGGTGGCCAACCCCATCCACAACAAGCTCATCACACCACCAACAAAACCAAGCGCCATAAAACCCCAGCAACATACTACGCAGTAAACACCTATGCCCATGCCCATCATAATTCCACCACTAATACCGGGGGCCCAATTCGCCAAAAAATAATTCATCGGGCTTAAGCATATATCCTGACAGTATTCTTTTATCCGAGTGAATTGATAGACCCCCACCAAGAGGAGCAGACCCGCGGAAAACATAGAGATCCCTGAAATGCCTAGCATATCTACCCATCCAAGATAGAAAAATCCTGTTTGCATCGCGGCGAAAGCTATCGCGACAAAGCTCCAAACAACCATGTACCCAACAACAAAACCTAACCATCCCCCCGGGGTGCCATTTGCGCTTTTAATGAGATCACTATAACTCTGAAGCGCTGGTACTAGTGTAGGAAGCATCATTGCAATCATCATAATTGCCCACATCAAACACAGCAGAAAAAAAGAATGCGACTGCATAGCCATATCCGAAGAAGGCCTTCCCATCCAGTCAAGACCGGCTCCAAGGGACATGTCAAACACGCGGATCCAAGACCAAATCACCACTATAAAAAAGGCGATCCAAAGCGATGAACTCAAATAAGCTATTCGGCTCAACAGCTGCACCTAGCAAAACAAGTCGGCAGTCTGCCAGCGGTCAATTGAGCTAGCAACAGATATAAATAATCAACAGATGAGTTTTTTTTGACTGGTGATGAATTTGATAGTGACTTGCGCTCACCTCTGAGAAGATTCATAAGTTTTTGCTCTAAAGAAAGTTGGGGTCTCTGGCTGTAATGACTCTTTACCAGAAAGAAGATCTGCCGCCTTTTCAGCAATCATAATTGTTGGGGCATTCAAATTACCGCTGACTATAGAAGGAATGATTGATGAATCTGCAATTGTTAATCCATCAAAGCCAATCAATCGACAATTGCCATCAACAACAGACATATTATCACTGCCCATTTTACACGTACCGCAGGGATGATAAGCAGACTCTACTGCACCACGAACAAAAACATCGATTTCATCGTCACTTTGAATCTTTTTCCCTGGTGAAAGCTCTGCGCCAGCGTAATCAGCCAATGCATTCTGCGAAAATATCTCCCGAGTCAAACGTATCGCCGATCTGAATTCTTTCCAATCCTGTGGATTCGACATATAGTTAAATACTACTCTCGGCGCGTGGCTGGGGTTTGATGAGTCTAGCTCTACAAAACCTTTGCTTTGCGATCGCATGGGGCCCACGTGAGCCTGAAAACCGTGCGCCGCAGTAGGGCTCTTTCCATCATATCTAACAGCCATTGGGAAAAAATGATATTGAAGATCGGGATGCTCTACTCCAACATCGCTACGAATAAAACCTCCGACTTCAAAGTTATTAGTAGCACCAGGACCTGTACGAGTAAATAGCCAACGAGCACCTACAAACATTTTCCCAAAAAAGTTATAGTACCTTTGCAATGTCACCGGGCGCTTGCACTCCATCTGAAGATAAATCTCGAGATGATCCTGAAGATTCTGACCCACACCAGCCAAATCATGTATGGTATGAATTCCTGCCGCCTTTAAATGATCTGCCGGCCCGATACCAGACAACATCAAGAGTTTCGGATTATTTATCGGACCACCGCAAAGCACTACTTCTTGATTTGCGCGAACTTCTTTCAACTCCCCCGAGCGACTATATTGAACCCCAACGATTCGATCTGTGTCGATCAAAAGTCTAGTTGCTTCAGAGCGAG
>JAQWLX010000026.1 GCA_029247075.1 Halieaceae bacterium
ATTCACACGTCCTTATCAACGACGGCCGAAGATAATTTCTTTGGCAAGTTTCCTGAATCGACACCTAGTGGCAAGCGATTGTCTAGCCAGATGGCTGACACTCCATGGGCAAATTGGCGGCTATCCGCCTCGGGCCTCGCAGCAATTTGGGCGCGCAAAAATACGCGGGAGGCACTATTCGACGCGATGGTTCGTAAGGAAGTCTATGCAACGACAGGCTCCCGAATTGGTGTGCGTTTCTTTGGTGGTTGGAATTACAATATCCACGATGTTTCACGACCAAACTATGCTGATATTGGCTATAAAAAAGGTGTGCCCATGGGTAGTGACCTTCATGATGCTCCCACGGATAAAGCACCCTCCTTTATGGTCGTCGCAGTGAAGGACCCAGATGGGGCAAATCTTGACCGCATCCAGATTATCAAAGGCTGGCTCGATATCGATGGAATTAATAACGAAAAAATCTACGATGTCGCTCTATCGGGTGATCGTGAGGTAGATTCTTATACAGGCAAAGCTCCAGCCGTGGATTCGACGGTGAACGCTAAGGACGCAACTTATACCAACAGTATCGGGGCAGCGTATTTGTCCACTGTTTGGACGGACCCCCACTTCAATCCAGACCAGAGTGCATTCTATTATGCACGTATCATCGAGATTCCAGTGCCGCGTTGGACCGCACATGACGCCTCTTATTACAATGTCGAGAGAAACACCAAGATACCGATGATCATTCAGGATAGAGCCTTTACGTCGCCCATATGGTATACGCCAAACTGAGATCCCATGCATATTGATTCATCAAAAAGCAGCCCTTGCGAGTGACGGCGCCTTTATATGGGTTTCTGCATAGATTTTCTAAAGTTGGATTTGAGGGCAAAAAAAAGTTAAAACACGAGGCCCCTGCTCGAGTCACTAGTCAAGTGATTGAGCTGCCCTTATAAATTATTCCTGCGACCCCAAAAGAACTGCTCTTAACTAGTGAAACAGAATGAACGTATCATGCAGTTCTATTTTTGGAAATCTCGATTTGTTCAGGCTCTGCTCAAGTAGCGTTGGCGTTGGCTTTTTCTTATTTATAACCCTACCGTGTATTTTTGCTTGATTTGCCTATCTAATCTCTTAACCTGCTGGTCTCGTTACCTGCTCAGTAGAGCACTTCAATACTGCCCGATTCTGTCACACCCGCACCGAGTGTATATATCAATCCCTCAGAGATTTAATGTTTGGTCAATAAGATTTTGGAAGAACCTTATAATTACCATTTTGATAAATTAAAGATTCTTGATTCTCTAGCGATTTGACATCTTGAACTGTTCCTACAACAAGAGAATGTGAATGGTATTGGAAAATTTGGTCTACTCTGCAAATAATGTTTAAAAATGCATTAGTTAATATTGGGACATCTTCGTCACCAAATTCGAAATGTTTAGCCCTTTCATCTGACTGTTTTGAGTCTGAACATATTGCAGCAATTTCCTGCTGATCTGCGGTCAACATATTTATACAGAATAGGGAATCTGAAATTAAACTCGGATGAATACTGCTTTGCCTATTGATGGAAACAACAACACTGGGTGGGTCTAAGGAGACTGAAGTCACCGACGATACAGTAATCGCATTTATTTCATCTTCATGACGATTGGAAACTACAGAGACTGAATAGACAAACTTTCTCATTCCCAGTCTAAATTTATTTGTTATTTCTTTTGAAATCATGAGCCTAACGACGATTTAATCTGTCCATTATTTTATACACCCTAGACGATGACTTACGCAAAGATAAAATTTGCTAAATCATATCTCAACGATACCTGATTATTTTTTAAAGGCTTAATCCATTATCTTATTTTTAACGTAACTGCACAGGATTGCTAATGTTGGATTTGAGGGTAAAGAACTTTAATATGACTTCTCCTTAGTTGTCCCAATACCAACAAGGTATCTCAACGATTGCTCGTGCCCAACTGTATTTTTTTAAGACATTCCTAAAATTCACCACTCTTAGGCATTGATTCGAAAATATGTTAAGTTATTGAAATCCTGAGATTAAAATAATGAATAGCACGCTCCTCCAGTTCAGTTTTTAACTTTGCTCACAACCCATCCTCTCTTTTGCAGTACATATCACGCGCTGAAATGATACGAATCAATGTACCGGCGGCGCGCAGGGTAAACGTAAATGCAACAACATGTTCACGTTATTTCTTCCCAACGCATGTAAAGAACGTTTTCCCTCAGCATCAAGAGTGGACTATGGCTATAAAGCGCACCAAGAGAATACTAGCATAGTTATTGTCATCACGTAATTTGATGGTTTAAAATTGCCCCAACCTTCACAGTACCGTTGCTTTTTTTTGCGGAAACAGCAAGCTTTGTATCCTAGGTGTACCCGACTAATCACAACCACTGAAGGGGCGGTAATTAAATTTCGCTCCTCCAACGAATTAATGGTCGAAGAGTACAATCCGCCTTGCAAAGGAGTAAGCAAAAAAATAGCTTCGCTACATAAAACAATTTCTTGCGAGCCGCTCAAAGAAAACGCATTTTCTGAAGCCGCCAAATTCAGTCGAGCACTCGTCGGTGTAGTTGAAGTTGCGGGTGAAATCAATACGGGTGATGAATTTGAAGTCATAATATATAAACCACCACGATGACTAGCTAGACTGATTGCCAATAATACTCTGTAATTCTAAGATGCTGAGATTAAAAGGAGAAAACATAAAATGCCAGAAATGACAATGTTGGGATGGTTTCATACCGTATTAGGAGCGGTAGCTGTGTTAAGTGGTTTTTATACCTTGTATCTATATAGGTTGATTTCAATGAAAGAAAGATCTGGCAGGTTATATGTCAATGTAACCTTATTGGTTGCAGGCTCTGCTCTAGGAATTTATAACCAAGGAGGTTTCGGAATTGCGCATATGCTTGCTGTTCTTACCTTAATCGCCCTTACTGCAGGTGTTATAATGGAAAAATTTGAACCATTTGGATCTTTCTCAAAATATTTCCAGGCTCTGGGTTACAGCGGCACGCTCTTATTTCATATGATTCCAGCTATAACAGACTTTCTTAGAAGATTGCCAGTTGGAGACCCATTTGTTGATTCTATAGAAGACCCACTGCTAATTAATTTTCAGCTGACCTTCTTGTTAATATTTGTTGCCGGAATTATTGCTCAAACGTTTTGGCTTAAAAAACATGAAAATATAAAAAATGATTCCCGTATCTAATTTTTCTACCACTTTGAAATTACCTGTCGGTTGGTGGAGAAAGCAGGTTCTTTTTGGGCTGTCCGCTTTTTTTATTTACTTTGGAATAGATCATTTCGTTAATCCAGATTTTTATTTGTCTATCATGCCTCCCGCATTTCCGCTACATGAAGAAGCTGTCTATATCAGTGGATTTTTTGAAGTACTGGGCGGCGTCTGCGTCTTGATTCCTCGGCTACGAAAAATTGCCGGATGGGGATTGGTTGCTCTTCTAATTGGTGTATATCCAGCTAATATTTATATGGCGATTGCTCCTGAGGCTTTTCCTCACATCCCGATTGCAGTGCTCTATTTTCGTCTTCCATTACAGTTTCTATTCTTCTATTGGGCTTACTCCGTAACGCAACCAGCATTCAATTCAGCTGAGCTCACCAACAATGATAAGAGAAACTCGGAAATCTGATTTAGTTAAACAATTAATTTCTGATAATGATGTGTTACTTAATCTTGTCGTTGAATCATCAGATACCATCATTGGTAATGTAGTAGTTTCTAAAATAACCATGACACCAGATATAGGTTTGTTCTGTGGAGGAGTCGCACCTCTTTCAGTATTGCCTGAGCATCAATCCTCTGGAATAGGTTCTCAACTAATGAAAGAAGCCATTAAAAAGAGTAAAGAAACAGGTATGAATGGCTTATTCCTTTTGGGCAATCCAGATTACTACGGAAGATTTGGTTTTAAAGTTTCAAACCTTGAAAGTGATTACGATGCTGAATATCTTCAGGAGCTAGAATTAACTAAAGGCTGTCTAGTTAATCTAAAATCAAAAATTACTTATGCAAATGAATTTATGTCCTGAGACTAGCAACAAAAGACTTGCTAATTTAGAGCTTCGCACCTACTTCCGGTCAAAATCTATAACCACCTTGTCGCTAATGGGATGCGCCTGACAGCACAAAATAAAACCGGCATCTATCTCCTCTTCCGACAAACCATGGGTGATATCCATATCCACCTCACCCTCTATCAAACGAGCTTTACAGGTGGAGCATACTCCTGATTTGCAAGAGTGCGGTAGATCTAACCCCTGTCCAATAGCTGCATCCAAGACATTTTCTCCATCGGATGTCATGTTTATTAATGCGGTTCGCGCATCTAATCTCAACGTGACTTCACTTTGATGTCCCGCGTAATTAACAGAACGCTTGTGATGTTTGCCCACAACAAGTCTCGCATCTTCGGCAGAGGCTGCGAATAGCTCATACTTAATACATTCGTCGTCGACACCCAACGATCGCAACCCTCGAGATACTTCTGAAATCATTGATTCGGGTCCGCAAATAAAATATGAATCAAAAGAACTTAGATCGACCAGATATTGATTTAATTCGGCTCCCTTTTTGTTATCCAATCGACCCGATAGAATGTCCGATCCCTGATCTTCTCGACTCAACACATTGATCCAATGAAAACGCGACAGGTAACGATTTTTTACAAAACCCAATGCATCGCGAAACATCATCGTACTCACACTTTGATTACCGTATAAAAGACAGACGTCACTTTTAGGTTCACTATCGAGAATAGTTTTTATATTCGAAATCACTGGTGTGATACCGCTTCCAGCTGCGATAAAGAGATACCTTCTCGATGCGATTACATCAGTTTCAAGGTAGAAGTTTCCCTCAGGCGGTCTTACCAAGATGGTATCCCCTACCGAAAGATTGTCATGTATGTAATTTGAAAACAACCCACCTTCTACACGCTTTATAGCGACTTGCATTTTTTCATCAATCCCGGAGCAGATGGAATAGGATCGCCTTACAGGTTGTTTATTGATCTCCATCTGTAAAGTAACGTATTGCCCTTGCTTGAATTTAAAATGAGTGGAGAGATCTTTGGAAATATCAAAGCCTACGCGGACAGCGTGCTCTGTCTCCATTTGCAACATACTTACTGGTAGCGAATAGTAACCCTCAGCACTCATAAGATGTCCTAATGCGACTTGAAAAGATCAAATGCTTCGTGACACTCTAAGCACTGATAAAGTGCTTTACAGTACGTACTTCCAAACTCACTAATCTGATTGGTTTTACTACACCCACATTGAGGACAAACAATCGTATTATCAGAATTGATCGTCGCAATACCAAACTCCTTAAGAGAAGCCTTTGCCTTTGAAGACAACCAATCGGTTGTCCATGCTGGCGCAAGTTGAGTATTAACCACCACATCATTAATGCCTGCTGAACTCAAAGCGACGAGGATATCTTCCTTGATGACTTCCATCGCCGGGCATCCAGAATAAGTCGGAGTGATTGTCACAGTGACATGATCGCCGGAGCGCGTCACATTTTGCAGCACACCGAGCTCCCAAATCGTTATCACCGGTATCTCAGGATCTTTAACTTGATCCAAGACACTCCAAATCTCAAGACAAGATGAGTTGGAACGACGATTTTCCCTCTCAATGTTTTCTGCATTTGTGAGTGGAATCTGTTCAACGATCGACATCCTACTCACCACTCCAGACCTGGGTAGGTTCGCTGTAAGAACTGCAACTCGCTGAGAAGAAAACCTAAAAACTCAGTATGTTTACCTTCGCGACCGCCTGTCACCTGCAATTCGTCTTTAGGAATTTCAATAGAGATCTTTGACATAGTAGCGGTGATCGCTTGATTCCAATCAGCTTCGAGTGCTCGGGTATCGACCGCAACGCCATTAGCCACCAATTCGCGTTCAGGTGAATCCTGATCAAATAGCTCGCCTGTAAATCTCCACAATTCATCTACCGCCGATTGCAACCGACGATGACTCTCTTGTGTACTCTCTCCTAACCTCATCATCCATTCCTCGCTCCTACGATGATGGTATTCAGACTCCTTTATGGCTTTTCCAGCAATGGCGGCTAGCCGTGAGTCACTCGATTCAAGTAGTGATGTCATGAATGCTAGGGAATAAACATCAACAAAATATTGACGCACCATGGTGAACGCAAAATCTCCACGGGGTAGTTCATGGATAAGATGATTTTTAAAATCGCGGCAATCTCTCTGATATGCAAAGGTATCTTCGGTCACATCTTGACCTGACAATTCAGCTGCGTAGGTATAGAACATGCTTGCTCGTCCAATAAAATCTAAAGCGACGTTGGATAGTGCGAGATCTTCTTCTAGAAACGGCGCATTTCTGCACCACTCTGACAGACGATGACCCAGTATCAGCGCATCATCACCCAATCTCACTACGTACTCTTTTACCGAAATTTCAGTGCCCATAATTACTCTCTACAAGCTTTTGACTTCATCAGGAAGATCATAATGACTCGCATGGCGGTAAGGTTTGTCATCTAGAGGGTCATAGAAACTACCGCAATCCGATTCTTGCGACGCCGCTATATCAGAAGACTTTACTGCCCAGATACTGACCCCTTCGCTACGGCGGGTATAGACATCTCTCGCATACTGCAGTGCCTGTTCGGCATCGTCAGCGTGCAAACTTCCCACGTGCTTGTGATCCAGTCCGCGCTGAGATCGAATAAAAATCTCATATAGCTGCGTATGTGAGGTCATCACTTTTTCCTATGCCGCTTCTTGGTTAGATCGTTTTTTATTTTCGTAGACTCTCATCGCTTCTCTCACCCACTCGCCTTCTTCATGAACTTGTCTGTGGTGAGCTAAACGCAGGCGACTACAGGGACCTCCACCACTCATTGATCGGCGAAATTCTTCCCAATCGATTTCCCCGAAATCATAATGACCTCGTTCTTCATTCCACTTTAGGTCTGGATCTGGGAGCAAGATGCCAATCGCGTTCGCCTGCTCTACCGTTTGATCGATGAATTTCTGTCGAAGATCATCATTACTCTGACGCTTTATCTTCCACTTCATGTTTTGCGCAGAGTGGACGGAATCTGAATCGTGTGGGCCGAACATCATTAACACTGGCCACCAAAATCTATTTACGGAGTCCTGCGCCATGGCTTTCTGCTCATCACTACCGCGCATCAATGTCATCATGATGTTATAGCCTTGGCGTTGATGAAAACTCTCTTCCTTACAAATTCTCACCATCGCACGTGCATAAGGCCCATATGATGTTCTCTGAAGCGATATCTGATTCACAATAGCCGCACTATCGACCAACCAACCAATGGCTCCAATGTCACTCCAGGTAAGTGTTGGATAATTAAAAATCGATGCATACTTAGCACGCTCTTCATGCAAGTCATCGATCATTTCCTCTCTTGAAACACCCATCGTTTCGGCGGCACTATATAAATAAAGCCCATGCCCTCCTTCATCTTGAACCTTCGCTAAAAGTACGGCCTTCCTATGAAGTGTCGGCGCACGGGTTAGCCAGTTACCTTCTGGTTGCATACCAATCACTTCTGAGTGCGCATGCTGCGAGATCTGCCTAATTAACGTCTTCCGATATTTGTCAGGCATCCAGTCTTTAGGCTCAATCTTCTCTTCCGCATCCACACGTTCCTGAAAAACTTTTTCTTCTTCAGCTTGATCCATACCTACAAATCTTCCTATATCTCTTCGATCCATTGAGGACCCAATGTTCTATTCATTAGCTTCTCCGGAAACTGAACCACCAATCGTGTGAGAATTCCCACGAAAGATGGCTACGGTCTGTTCATCCTCACCACGAACCACTACATCATATATTCCTGTTTTTCTGGTCCGCGTGACTTCACATGCAGTTGCAATCAAACGGTCGCCTTCATGGGCCGTAGCGAGAAAGTCTATTCGAGCACCAGCGGCAAGAGTAACTTCGTTGAAACTATTACAAGCATGCGCAAATGCGGTGTCTGCTAAAGTGAAAATAAACCCTCCGTGGCAGACTTGATGGCCGTTGAGCATGTCAGATCTAACCAACATCGACATTTTAGCTTGACCTGGCGAAACCGATATCGGCGTAATACCCAGATTTTTGGAGGCACTATCGTCGTCATGCATTCGCTCGGACGCCCGTTCCGCGATTTGTTGTAGTTCAGACATCACGTCGCACAACCAAAGTCATAATGTCATATACAGCCACCGGTGTATCTTCCTGATTTATCACCTCTATAGCCCAAACAACGACTCCCGTTGCCTGCTCATCTCCCTTGGGTTCCTTTTTTATTTTTTGTTTGACCGTTAATTTTGCCTGCAGTGTATCGCCAGCAGAAACGGGTTCTACAAATCGCAAATTCTCCAAACCATAATTGGCGATCACCGGTCCAGGCGCTGGATCAACAAACATCCCGGCAGCGGCACTGATCACAAAATAACCATGCGCGACTCGCTTGCCAAAAAAAGAATCTTTCGCTGCAATCTCATCAAAATGCGCATAAAAATGATCGCCGCTCACACATCCAAAATTAACAATGTCCGCTTCTGTCACCGTACGACGATGAGTAATTAAGGTCTCACCTATCTGAAGGTCTTCGAAGTACTTCTTAAATGGATGAATTCCATCACTCAATGTCGCTGCACCAGAGTGGTATTCGCCGGTCAAAGCTGTGAGCATCGAGGGCGAACCCTGAACAGCCGAGCGCTGCATGTAGTGTTTGATCGCTCTGTCACCACCAAGTTCCTCACCTCCACCTGCACGACCAGGCCCCCCATGGACCAATCCCGCAAGCGGAGAGCCGTGTCCAGTAGATTCCTTCGCACAATCTCTGTCCAGCACTAATAAACGACCATGCCAGGGAGCCACTCCAAGCAAGATTTCCCTGGCCTCACTTTCATCATTGGTATAAAGAGAACCTACCAAGCTCCCTTTACCCATCGCTGCAATCTGTATAGCTTCCTCCTGAGACGAATATGGCATGAGTGTACAAACAGGCCCAAATGCTTCGACCTCATGAATTGATTCGTTGCGCAAAGGTTCTCGGGATAGCAGCAGAGTCGGAGGAAAAAAAGCACCCACTGTTATGCCCAAATCTCTAAGTAGCGATGAGTCGCTTCCGCCGTACAACATTTCACATTCTTTAGCCAGAAGACCAACACACCGCGAGACCTCTTCAACCTGATCCATATCGACGAGAGATCCCATTTTTGTTTCTTTATCCGATGTATCGCCGATCTTGAGAGATTCCAGCCTAGATACCAATGCAGTAGTCACAGCATCCAATTTCTTTGAAGGGACAATAGCCCGCCGTATGGCCGTGCACTTTTGGCCTGCCTTTACCGACATTTCACTGATGACTTCATTAATAAATAGCTCGAACTCAGGATCTTCTGGGTTAACGGTCTCACCAAGGATCGCACAGTTAAGAGAATCTGCTTCCATATTAAATGGTATAGAGTTAGTCACAATATTAGGGTGCATACGCAAAGATTTTCCTGTCGACGCCGATCCTGTAAACGTCACCACGTCCTGCTCATTAAGATTGTCAAAAAGGTCACCCACGTTACCGCAAATCAACTGGATCGATCCTTCGGGGAAAAAATTGCCCCCGATAATTTCTTTTACCATCGCCTGAGCAAGATAGACAGTCGGTGTTGCCGGTTTAACTATGACCGGAACTCCAGCAATTAAACTAGGCGCAATTTTTTCCAGCATCCCCCAACAAGGAAAGTTAAACGCATTGATGTGAACAGAAACTCCTGGCTTAGAAGTAAGTATATGCCTACCAACAAAGCTTCCACCGCGAGACAACCGCTCCATTGCCCCTTCAACCATCACCGTGGAATTTGGAAATTCTCTGGTAACCAGGCTACCAAAGCTAAATAAGGTCCCAATTCCACCTTCAATATCTATCCATCCGTCGCTTCGTGTCGCTCCAGTCTTTAATGACAATGAGTAAAAATTTTCTTTTCGTGATAAGAGATATTTAGCCATCGCCTTTAGAGCGTTCGCTCTATCATGAAAAGTCATGGAACGAAGTGACGCACCTCCCTTTGTGCGAGCATAATTAACCGCTTCTGAAATATTTAGTCCATCACTGGTTACCGAACACACCTGTTCACCAGTTATCGCATCGTGAACAGCTCTTCCCTTCCCAGATCCCTCGCGCCATTCCCCTGCTAGATAACTTTGTAGTTTCATGTTCGCTTCACTTAATCCATTATTCTTTATTGGTTAATATGATACATAAATTATGCTATATATCAATGTTTATGTAACACTTCTAAAATAACAACATCGCTTCATTCGAGGTAAGATATTGCCTAGAATCTGATTGGCTACTCCATAGAGAATAAGAGGTAAAAATGAGCGACTCTCCTGTCAGCTACGGCACAAATGGATCAATTGGTGTGATTTCGATTAATAATCCCCCAGTCAATACACTGTCACAGAAAGTGCGGCAAGGCATTTCAGATGCGCTTGAAGAATCACTGAGTGATAACAGCAAGATACTGCTAATAATCTGCAAAGGTCGAACTTTCATTGCTGGTGCAGATATCACAGAGCTGGGCAAGCCTCCCGTGCCGCCGCATTTACCCGACATCATCGTTAGGATGGAAAATCACCCGAAACCCATCGTAATGGCGCTTCATGGAAACGCTTTAGGTGGAGGACTAGAACTGGCAATGGCCGGACATTACCGCTGTGCCATACCAGATACAAAATTGGGTTTACCTGAAGTAAAACTAGGCCTGCTCCCCGGTGCAGGGGGAACACAACGACTACCCCGGCTCGTCGGACCCGAAAACGCACTAGATATGATTGTCTCAGGCAACCCTATTAATGCTGAAAAAGCACTTAAAATGGGACTCATAGATTACTTATTACATGATGAACTTCAAAAAGGCGCAATAGCTTATTCCAATCAATTAATTCAAAGTAATAGCGAGGTTAGGCCGACAGGAAAAATGCTTGTCACTGCTCCATCGAACTCAAACTTATTTTCCGAATACCGAGATCGAGTCGCACGAAAAACTCGAGGTCAGATCGCACCTGACTTCATCATCAAACTTGTAGAACTTGCATGTTCAAGTGACATTATCGCCGGTCAAGAAAAAGAGAGAGAATATTTTCTTGAGTGTCGTTCTTCACCTCAATCGGCAGCCTTAAGGCATGTCTTTTTCGCCGAACGCGCTACTTCAAAATTACCGGATCTCCCTGGCGATACTCAGCCTCGAGAAATTTCCAGTGCTGGCGTTATAGGTGCCGGCACAATGGGCGGAGGTATTGCCATGTGTTTTGCGAATGCTGGAATTCCCGTCAAACTCATAGATACTGACTCTGAGGCCGTTTCCCGCGGAATGCAGATAATAGAAAAAAACTATGCTAATTCGATGAAACGAGGCCGTTTTACTCAGGCAAAAGTGGACGCAGCCATGAGCTGCATAACCGCAAGTACAGAATTTGAAAGTCTGAAGGATGCCGATATCGTGATCGAAGCGGTATTCGAGAATATGGCCGTCAAGGAGAAAGTTTTTTCTCAACTCGATGAAGTGTGTAAGGAGGGTGCTATTTTGGCGAGTAATACCTCCTATCTTGATATCGACCAGTTGGCAGATTCCACAAACCGAGCCAAAGACGTTATCGGTTCACATTTTTTTAGCCCTGCAAACGTCATGAAATTGCTCGAGATTGTAAGGGCAACCAGAACCGCGCCTGATGTTGTCCAGACACTACTTAAGCTTTCCCGCAGAATCGGTAAAGTTCCAGTAGCGGTGGGACTATGCCACGGGTTTGTGGGCAATCGAATGTTGAAAGGTTACGGTCGTCAAGCACAACTGATGTTGCTGGAAGGTGCTACGCCGCAACAAATTGATAGCGTCATGGAAGGATGGGGCCTGGCAATGGGACCTCTCGCAGTAAGTGACCTCGCCGGATTAGATATTGGTTATCGATCACGAAGAGATCAGGGTCTCCTTAGCGGAGAATTACCTGAATTTGCACTGCCCGATGCACTCGTCGAACTCGATCGTCTGGGGCAAAAATCGGGCGCAGGTTATTACCAATACGATCAAGAGACTAGAGCACGTCAAATCGATCCGGAGGTAGAAGCTCTACTCAAAGACATCGCTGCTCGCTTCGAAATTACACGACAACCTGTTTCAGAAGAAGTGATACTTGATCGTCTATTACTTGCGCTCGTTAACGAAGGCGCCCGCATTCTCGAAGAAGGTATCGCGGCAAGACCCAGCGACATCGATATCGTTTATCTTAACGGATACGGTTTCCCAGCCTGGCGAGGAGGCCCCATGTTTCACGCGGACACAGTTGGGCTCGATACCGTAGTTGAGAAAATAACTACTCTACAAGATTCCACTCAAGATAAATTCTGGGAGCCAAGCAGACTACTCGAGACTTTGGTAGAGAAGGGAGACACCCTATCTTCTCTGAACAATAAATAAGAAGACTGTCTACCAACAGAACTATTGCTGTTGGTAGACCACTTCCCCTTCAATCATCGTCAGGATTACCTGTGTTTCGTGGATTTCGGATACTGGAATCTCTAATGGATTGCGATCAATAACAATCAGATCTGCCACCATGCCTTCGGCAATGCGGCCCAAACGATCTTCTGTATTCATGTGCTTAGCTGCATTTACGGTAAAAAGATCAATGGCCTCGAGCACGCTAATTGCCTGTGATTTTCCAAAACTCTTTTCGCTCCCACCCACCTGCTCTCTGGTAACCAACGTCTCAATGCCTATCCAGGGATTGACCGAAGGAACCACTGACCAATCTGATCCAGCTACGACCAGTGCCTTCGCATCTATTGCATCCCGGACAGGCCACGCACGCTCGGCCCTCTCTGCTCCTACTTCCCGAGCAAGCTCATCGGCTATCGGGCTAGGCGTCCAAAGATATGGCGACATCTCAAATGTTGCATTCAACTGATAAGCACGGGAGAGATCTATTTTATCGATAAACCCACTGTGACCTATGCTGTGACGCACAGAGGGGGAACCATTTTGCTTGTAAGCAGCCTCTAGGGCATCCAATCCAGAACGCACCGCTGCATCACCGGCCGCATGAAATTTAACCGACAGACCCTCCTTATCAAACTTAATTACGGCCTCGTTAGTTTCGTTCTGTTCTACCACTAGGAAACCAGAGTCGCTCTCCTCGCTCGATCCCTCATGAGTGCTTACGTATGGCTCCAACATTGCTGCCGTGTGAGCTTCGGTAGGAACACCATCCAAATATATTTTTACGCAATCGAGATTTAACCTGCCGCCTATATATTGCTTTCTGTTTTCAATGACAGATAGATTAGTGCCATCTCTACTATACCAATTCCAGTTTAAACACAGACGAGCGCGCTGCTTTAACACACCTTCTCCAGCCAATTCAGAATAGAGTTGTGCTTCTTTCAAAGAACCTGCAACAAATCCGTTAGACGCTTCTGTAAAGGAGGTGATTCCATGAGACAACATTTCATTCAACGACCAGATTAGCGATTCCCTCAAAACATCATCGGAGGGCAACGGAATCTTATTACGGACCAGATCAATTGCCGTCTCCCAAAGCACACCTGTAGGTTCACCAGAGGCGTCTCGCTCTATCACTCCTCCCGAAGGAGCAAGGGTTTCGGAATCAACTCCTGCCATTTTTAGCGCCAGCGAATTAACCCACGCACCATGCCCACTAGTATCATCGAGAAGGATTGGTACATTTGTCGAAATTTTATCGAGCAACTTCCGATGCGGGTTAACACCTAATGCTAAAATATCCCACTGACCGCCTGTGACCCACTCTGATTTAGACGCCTTTGAGACACATGTTTGAAGTAATCCCAAAAAATCATCAACTGCCAACCCCTGGGGAATGACACATTTTGTGCGGTCAGCCCCCGAATAAACCAATCCTCCCCACAGGGCATGCACATGCTGATCGTGAAGACCTGGTAAAACGACTTTACCTTGAAGATCATATCGCTGCGTCTCGCTCGCCACCACTTGTTGCAACCCGATGTCATCGCCAACATAAAGTAACTTACCCCCGGAAATGCCAATACTTGAAACCCAGGGTTTAGATGAATCTCCGGTGTAAATACTGCCATTGGTAAAAACAAATTCGGCATACTCGCTCGCATCAGAAGAATCCGGTCTGGAGCATCCTGTCGAAAGCAAACATCCAACGAAGAGAATCACGCCCAACCTACAGCTAACAAATGCAAAAATTGGATTCATATAAATTCTCTCCAGTAAAAAATAAGTTTAACGCTCAAACACCAACTTGCCTTCGAAGAAGGTCATCTCAACCTCGGTCTCGCTAACCATTTCAATCGGGACTTCGAAGATATTGTGATTGAGTACAATCAGATCGGCTGACTTGCCGACCTCTAATGAACCGGCAGAATGCTCACGCCTTATAGCAGCCGCACCACCTCGGGTATAAATATTGATAGCCTGCTCCAAAGTCACCGCCTCCTCAGCCCAAAGTTGATCATCGGAACCCCCTAGTGGATCTTTACGAGTTACCATAGCCTCAATACCAATCCATGGGCTCATATTAAACGCCGCTGCCGGCCAGTCAGAACCCACTAGGATAGGAGCGCCGCTCTCTATCAGAGTTCGTGTTGGCCAATATTCACCGCCCCTCGGCAAACCCACCGCATCCACCACGGATTTAATTATCGGAGACATGTACCAAAGATATGGAGAAAAATCCGCGACCGCATTCAGTTGCCCAAATCTCGGTATGTCTTCCCGGGAAATATATCCGGCATGAGCCAATTCATGGCGAAGTCCACTGAGCCCATTAGCAGATCTTGCAGCATCAATCGCATTTAAGGCTACTCTGACAGATCGATCCCCCGCAGTATGAATCTTAACCGTAAATCCTGCTCTATCGAGCGCAACCACATCAGACATTAATACATCTTCACTCACGTGTAGCTCACCCAAGGTTAATTCGGCATCTGGAGATGCCTTGGTATAGGGAGCCAACATAGCTGCTGTCCGCGCTGCTGTGGGAACACCGTCTGTAAATATTTTTACATAACGAGTATCCACATGCTCAGATCCCATCGCATCACGCCGACCTATCAATTCTTCTACATTTAGCGGCTCCTCTCTGTGTCCATAAGGGGTCTCGAGTGCCGCAGCGTAGTTCATGGTTAACCCGTCCTGCGCGTCTAACGACAAGAAGGCCTGAATCTTTTTGTCCGTCGCGCTTGCGCTCTTAACTCCAGTCAATCCAAAAGAATTTGCGACGCGAGTCACATGGACAGCCGCTTCCAAGTATTGTTCAGCAGTCCAGTCTGGTACCGTTTCGCTAGAAAAACCAAATGTTTCCAAAATCACGCCTGTAGGTTCACCTGATTCTGGATGCTTAAGAATCTTCACACCAGGAGGATTTGGCGTATCGCGATCGACTCCAATCAGTTCCAAAGCTTTAGAATTAAACCAGGCGTTGTGATACGCATCATCTCGAAGAAAGACGGCTATATCTCCTGTAAATTCATCAAGCCATGCTTTAGGATTTTCCATCGGATTTTGAACAAAAAAATCACTGCCCCATTGACCACCTTTAATCCAAACCGCTTCAGGATCAGCTGCCACACATGTTTCTATAGCGGAGCGTATCTCGGCTGGACCTGATGAAAATGCGAATTTACATTCGTAAAGTTCCTTAGTGGCCCCTTCCAAGGTATGAACATGTGCGTCAATAATTCCAGGCATCGCCATTTGTCCTAAAAGGTCTCCGACTTGGGTTGAACCACCTTCAAAACTAGCCACCTCTTCTGAAGAACCCACAGACAGTAAAAGACCGTCTTTTATCGCAAGTGCTTCTGCCCAGGGCTGATCGGAATTTCCAGTATAAATTTTCCCATTGGTCAAGATAATGTCTGCCCCTCCTCCTACTGCTAAAGGGGCTTGCTTTTTTTGACAACCCCACACCGCAATAGTAACCAGGATGGCTACAACAATTCGCGCAAGAAGATTATCGATCATGATTCGTTCTCCAAAAAAAAAGGCTTCACGCGTTAACGCGGAGCCTTTTGATCAATACAAGTTCGTAAGTGTATTTACTACTGCCCTATAAAATAACTAAACGTCACTCCATAAGTCCTTGGCATACCCATAGAGCGGCCAAAGGGACCATTTCCAGCCCAGAATGCCGATGGATAGTAGTCTTCATCCGCCAAATTCCTCACCCAGAGCATAGTACGCCAGTTACCACCAGCATCCCCTATAGATATCCTCGCATTCGCCACCGTGTAATCTTCTGTAGCATTCTCAGGCAGCACACCACCCGTGGTTTCATCGGTATAGCTGATATCTGCAGCAACTTCCATCATCATCCCATTTTCCAAAGACCACTCATAGCTGGCCAGAGCGGTATATGATAGTTCAGGCGCCTGAGGCAATTCCGAACCCGAGGCATCAACATACTGCAGTGGCTCGAGCCAGACACTGGCCGGATCGGTAGCCTGCCACTTATCCACTTCTGTATCCAGCCACGCTACATTCAGAGCAAGCCTAAATCCATCATTGACTAACCAATCAAGATCAAGCTCAGCACCCTTCACCGTAGACTCATCGATATTGCTTAACCCAGAAATGGGTCCTACAAGAGTAATCGCGAAATCTGCCTCTTGCTTATCCTCGTAGTCGTAATGAAATATCGATGCATTTAATTGCATGGCACCGTCTAGCAGGGTCGCTTTTGTACCAATCTCAAAGGAGGTCAACACTTCTTCCTTATAGGGAATGAGCTGCGTTGTCGAGTTAGAGTTGGCTCCATTGAAGCCACCAGACTTAAATCCTTGAGAAATCGTGCCGTAAAATAGCAAGTCGTCCGAAGGCATATAATCAAGTCCGATCTTACCCATGAAGCGACTCGTATCAATGGTGTCTGTGTAGACTGCATAACCATCGTTGGCATTGGGTGTTCCCAAAAGACCCAGAATAAAAGTCGGGGACGTCGGGATATCATCAATCGTTCCGCAATGACCTGGTCCCACCGTCGTTCCGAATAGAGTATTTAAGAAAGTCCCTAAGGTATTGTCGTCTGCGACGAAGGTACAACCAGACCAATCACGCTCCTCTTTGGTATAACGTCCACCCAGAGTCAACCGGAACTGCTCTGCAAACTGCCACTCCACGTGACCAAATATTGCCTGTGATTCAGTTTCCTGTTCGTACTTGGTATCGAGTGTCAAGATGCCTGTGCCATTCAAATTAAATGGAGGAACGCCAAAGACCACTGAGCCTTCACCGTATATGGAGTCTGACATGAAGTAGTGGTAATACTCGTCTACTTCATCAGACGAAAAGTACGCCCCAACAAGCCAATCTACTGATTCAGTCGCTCCACTCAATCGAAATTCTTGAGAAAAAACGTCGAGATCCGTAGTGTTTATATTGCTCGAATCATTATAGAAGCCACCATCCCAGTCATTGGCCTCCTCTCTTTCGAAACCGCTATATGCCGTTATCGATGTGAAATTCATATCACCGATCGCCCAATCTATCCTGGCTGATACTCCAACAAGCTCGTTATCCCGTTGCGGCCTCAAATCCCAAGTTTTTCCAGTGATCGGACTCGTGTAACTGTTGGTCCAGCCTGCTTTTTCATTGTCATCGGTAGAGTACCAGGGCGGCGTCTCTCCCGACCCTAGGTAAGATTCGATACCCTTATAGGGATAAAAAAACTGATCGGGCTTCCCTATTAGTCGCCCGTCATAGGCAGTAACCGCCCTATTTTCAGACTTATCTTTCACATACTGGGCTCTAAGAAGCATAGAAGCACCTTCACCTAACTGAATATCAAGTGAGCCTTTTACTGCGGTCACATCCTTCTCACCCAGCTCATCATCATCAGTCAAACTTTTTTGCCAACCTTCTGATGATTGAATCGTTTTAAAGGCAAGACGACCCTTAACCGCATCACCTATCGGTCCACTCACAAAGCCTTCAAGATCTAGTGTCTTATAGCGGCCATAGCCTGCGATTATCCCAGCTTCATAGCTATCGGTAGGAGCGTTGCTGATAAAGTTAATCTGACCACCCGTGGTGTTTCGACCGTATAGATCTCCCTGAGGCCCCTTCAACACCTCGACGCGGGCAGCATCAAAGACCAGGCCACGAGTCATCACCGCATAAGGCAATGCAACTTCATCAAAGTAGATTCCGACTGTAGAAGACGCTCCTGCAGAGTAATCCTGAAAACCTACGCCTCGAATGGTGTAGACAGGTATACCCGTCGAGGCAGCTTCATTAACAGTCAATCCTGGCGTGTTGAGGCCCATGTCTTCCGCTGATGCCACGCCCATGTTCCGAATTTCATCACCGGTCCACGTCGTCATCGAAATGCCGATATCATTTTCGCTCTGACTACGTTTTTGTGCGGTAACTACCACTTCTTCCAACTGAGCCGCCTGCAGGCCCATCGAAAATATACAGGCGCTAAGCAGCGCTAAAACGTTTCTTAACTCACTGCCACGTGCAAATCTGAATAGATAGTGATTCATGACTCCCCCCAAGGAATTTTCTTATTTTTCGTTTTTTGTCGTTACACTTATATTTAGACCATAGTACTCTTGCAAATCCGATTAATAATTGACATTTTAGGCCAATCAGTTGACTTAACACACTATTTTTATTTCTATAGAATGTAGATCTGATGGCCTGTTTTGTCAACAGAGATATTGACGCAGCCAAAAATCACTTCGTTTATACTGTAAGCTCAAAAAATTGATTCACCGGAATTCCTGAATGTCCGCTTTATCAGCCGCCGAAACCCTTATTGCTTTAGATGAGAAAAGAATGTCTTGCAAGGAGTTGATGTCCGAGACGCTCTCCCAAATACATAAAATCAACTCTTCCGTAAATGCTATCTGTACACTAATTGATCAGGAGGAAGCGCTGGGATTAGCAGCCCAAGCCGATGCCGAGCGTGAGCAAAGAAAAAGTGAACTAGGACCACTACACGGCCTTCCCATCGCCGTCAAAGACTCCGCTGCCACTAAAGGCATTCGCACCACGTTAGGCTCACCTATATTTGCCGATCACATACCTCAGCATGACGGACTAGTCGTTGAGCGGATAAAATCTTCTGGTGCCATCATAATAGGAAAAACAAATATCCCAGAATTTGCAACTGGCTGTAACACCTTTAATCCTATTTTTGGGGCTACCCGAAATCCATGGGACCTAACCAAGACCGTTGGAGGAAGCAGTGGCGGTGCCGCTGCTGCATTATCTACAGAGATGCTATGCATTGCAGATGGCAGCGACATGGGCGGATCATTGCGTAATCCCGCCGCCTTTTGTGGAGTCGTCGGCTTCAGACCTTCCATCGGTCGAATCCCGCTCTGGCCAACAGAGATGGCCTGGCATGCACGACTCGCTACCGAGGGACCCATGGCTCGAAACGTAACTGACTGCGCTCTGCTACTATCGGCTCTAGTCGGCTTTGACCCGAGAGATCCGCTTGCAATTCAAAGTAATCCCGAAATCTTTCGCAAACCTTTAGAACGAGACTTTAGTAACTTGAAGGTTGGTTGGACACCAGATCTTGGGATGCTGCCGATGGAGAATGAAATTGTTAGCGTGTGCGAAGCCACTCTGCCAATTTGGGAAGAGTGTAATTTAAAGGTTGTCGCCCGCGCACCCGATCTATCTGAGGCTATGAATGCATTCAAAGTCCTACGAGCAAGCTACTTCGCCCAGTTTGGAGGCGCTCTGCTAGAAAAGCACCGTGACCAAATGAAAGAAACCGTCATTGAGAATATCGAAGCGGGCCTCTCTCTGACCTCCAAAGATGTAGCAAAAGCCGACGCCGCACGCACTGAAATGTATGCGGCACTAATCGATTTTTTTAAAGAGCATGAGTTTTTGATACTCCCAAGCACTCAGGTATCACCATTTAACGTAGAGCAAGAATGGATCCCTGAAATAAACGGACAAAAACTTAACAGCTACCTAGACTGGATGTCGATCTGTTGCATCATCAGTTTATTTGGATTACCCGCGTTGTCATTACCGTGTGGGTTTACCTCAAAAGGACTGCCGGTCGGATTACAGATCGTGGGCAAGCCCCAAGGCGATCTGGATGTTCTTCGAGTTGCTTATACCATGGAGCGCGCGCTAAAAATTGACACGAGGCCCCCTCTTCTTTAAGTAACTAAGGGATTTGAGTGGACAACTTTTTCCTAACCCCTAAAAGATTCTTGGATACGTTTCCTGTAATTTTGCGGCGTATCGCCAGTCTGAGTGCGAAAAGCTCTACTAAAAGCACTAAGTTCAGAAAATCCTAACTGAAATGCGATCTCTGACAAACTCAGAGAAGTACTAGACAAATAGTATCTAGCACGCCTTTCCCGAGTCAGATTTTTTAATTCCTGAAATGTCACGCCTTCATCCAACAACCTGCGCCTTAAGGTTCGTGGTGATATGGCAAGGTTAGTAGCAACATTGCCCATCGTTAATCCACCTTCAGTACCAAGACGCATTAGCTCTCGAGACACCAGGTCTGTGAACCCTTGAGAATCTGGCGATACGGCAAAAAATGTTTCTAGCGCACCAGTGAGAATATTAAACAGCAAATTGTTACTCGTAATAAATGGTTCCTGAAGATATTCCTTTCGGAAAAATAATCGATTGTCGGGCATACCAAAATCTACCGATGCACCAAAATGTTTTTCCAGTTCTCCCTTATTCTGCTGATTAACATGACGAAACCAAACGCCCGTAACAGGAACATCTTTTCGTGACGCTGTCTTTAAAATCTGCACGAAAAATGCCAGTAAATATTCATTCAGCTGATCCAGATTTTGACCAGAATCGCCAATGAGCCCTGCGTCAAAATGAACCGGATCCGTGTCACTGACAAACCGCGTTTCGATCGCCGTTTCAGCATACTTGTCATAGCGAAGGAGACACCTGATACCTTCTTCGACGGAGGGCGCAGCGAGCATGGCAAGGATAAGTATTGGTGCTGATTCATAATGATAATTTTGAGCTGTGTGCAATCCAACGTACGAATTGTCAGTTGCAACGGCGGCGGCTTCAAAAAGATCCGCAATCTGCTGCAGAGGAAGCGGTGGTGTGTTCTCTTCACCTTCCTGAAAATTAATACCACATTTATCGAGCACGGGTTGAGGGTCGACCCCATTGTCTAGCAAATAGTTTCTAATGTAGACAATAAACCTAGGAGATAAGGTGGGCTCCAAAATCATAACATGTCACAGGATGGCATTCTTAATAGGACTGTTATCGGAAGGGTACGCGAGACGCTCTGCTTCGAGTCGCTTGTTCCAAACGTTACGATAGTGGGCCAGCGCCCGATCAGATGCCAAACCCCTAGGCTGAAATCGTCCATACTGGGTAAGGTATTTTTGCTGTTCTTCAATAAATATCTTGTCCTCCATAAAACCGGCGACTAAGCTTGCTTTCAACGAAGCCGAGATATCCTCTATATTTGAATCATAATTGTGGAGATAATCCCAAAAAAAGTGCGTTGTACTTCGTGTTTCGGGTGTCATGAACTGGCAGTTAGCATATTTAATCACCCCTTCCCTGTCTCCTTCTGGATTCCATCCCACCGGGCCAAATGAGGTCTCCATAAACATCACTCCGGGTATTCGAATGGTTACATCGTTTATGCGATCAACCGGATCGGGGCCATTCGGAAACACTTTTTTGTGAAACGGTGCGGGAGCGCTCCTTAAATGCCATCGCTCCATTCGAAAACCATCTTCTAACTTATATACCGTCTCTTTTGATTCGCTTGCATAATCTTCTGATCCACCCAACGTATTGGTATGAACAAAAGCCAGATGGGAAAAATCGGCCAGATTGTCAACTATCAACATCCAGTTCGCATCATAGTGCAGATAGGAACGTTCCGTATGCCCTTTCCAGTCTGGGTCAGATAAATAAGGGAAATCAAGAATCTTCTGTTGATCTGCAAGATCCGGATCGCCCATCCAGATCCACAGCAATCCCCCTCGCTCTTCAATGGGATAACTATGGACTCGATGAACATCACTGATCTTATCTTGGCCTGGTATCTCGACACAGATTCCATTGTGATCGTACTTCATGCCGTGATACATGCAACGTAAGCAATCACCCTCTATTCGACCAAGCGCCAGCGGCGCACCTCGATGACAGCAACGATCTTCTAAGGCGATATACCGACCACTTTCACCTTTAAAAATCACCACCGGCTTCTCGAGAAGCACACGTTTAAATTTATCTCCTTCTTTTATGTCACTCGCCCAAGCGGCAACATACCAACAATTCTCAACAAACGGATCTTCGGACATGCTCATGCGGACACTCTACCGTTATTTGCTCTCATATGAGAGAATATTATCGTCCCAGAGACAAATAACTTCAACTAAAATAATATTTTGACACACCCATTTGCTTAGAAGCTTTTAAAAGACGTCGATGACGATTAGCGATAAAAAATTTGAACTTGAAAATTACCTTCCCTACCAATTGGTAAAATTGGCCAAGAAGGTTGCAGACGCAGGAAATACCGAGTTTGCTGCGCCCTTTAACGTAAGCCTAGCTGAATGGCGCATATTGGCCACCATTGGACAGGCTGGGACAATATCATCGCGCGGCCTCCCTGATCGCACATTTATGGATAAGTCGAAAGTATCGAGAGCTCTAATTAAGCTCGAAGCAAAAAAACTTATTGCTCGCGAGCCAAATAACGAAGACAACAGAAGCGTTCTGTTGAAATTCACCCCTCGTGGAATCGAACTTTATAACATGTTGATTAAACTAGCTCAGAACTGGGAAGCTGACCTTCTTTCCATATTCGACGAACAAGAACAAGCCACCTTCATAGAGAGTCTGGCAAAGCTTGACGACAAAATACGTACGTCAGATTCACAGTAACCTCAAACATCAAGCCCCGAAAAAAACTGAAGTAACTGCCGCTTTCGCACTCGCCTCTAGAATGTAGGCCAATTTATATACCACAACAACCAACCTTGCCCGCCCAAATATCTTCGTTAACAGCTTATTGGGTCAAATGTCCAAATTAAGTGAGAGACGAGACAATGTCTGATTGAGGATCATAGTAGATTCTATGTTCTCCACCTGCTTCACATTAGCCAGTTTATCTTTAAGGAAAGATTCAAAGGCTTGCAAGTCTGCCACAACCACTCTTAGTGAGTAGTCATGCACGCCGGCCAACACACAACACTCTAATACTTCAGTAAATTCAGCTATCGCGGCTTCAAATTCGGCGGCATTACCTGAGGTGTTTTTGTTCAGTTTAACAAACACAAATGCTGAAATGTTCATGCCCAGCATTTGTTGATTTAACTTGACGCTATACTGTTCAATTAAACCGCTGCGTTCTAATTTACGCAGGCGTCGCAGGCAAGGG
>JAQWLX010000041.1 GCA_029247075.1 Halieaceae bacterium
CTTTTAGTGCCATCGCCTGTACAGCATAAGCTTCAGCAGCATCTTCAATTTTCAGTGTTCCATTTGGTTCAAGAATTTCTCCTGTTGGACCTATGGAGCCAGCGGCAACAATGTCTTTTCCACTTTTCTTGATTTCGTTAACTAAAAGTTTAGCTCCTTCAAAATTGATATCGTAAATGTTGTTTTCTTGGTTATGTAGACCCAATCTGTAAAAATTACCTCCAAAAGAATTAGTAAGAATTAGATCGCTTCCGACTTCTATAAAGCTTCTGTAGTGTTCGCGTATTTTGTTGGCTTCAGCCAAGTTCCATAATTCAGGTGCATCTCCAGATCCTAAGCCTTTTGAGAATAGATTAGTGCCCATTGCTCCGTCGAGAAGCAGTATAGGTTTGTCGCGAAGAAGTCTAAGAAATCTATTCATAGGATTAATTTCCTGAATGGGAGTTATGACCAAGTTCCATTAACATAATAAATTTTAAACATTAAATCTGAAATGAATTATATCTCCATCCGATACTATATATTCCTTGCCTTCTAATCTTAATTTGCCTACTTCTTTTGCTCCTTTCTCACCTGAGTGGAGTAAAAAGTCGTCGTAGCTCATGACTTCTGCACAGATAAATCCTCTCTTGAAATCTGTGTGTATCACACCAGCTGCTTCGGGCGCAGTAGATCCAACTTTAATTGTCCAGGCTCTTACCTCTTTTTCACCTGCAGTAAAAAACGTATGTAAATTAAGTAATTTATACCCCGCTCGAATCACTCGATTTAAACCTGGTTCATCTACCCCTAAATCAACCAGAAATTCGTATCGTTCCTCTATTGATAATTCTGCTATTTCTGACTCAATTTTATTACACACAGGGACAATTGCGGCACCTTCATTATCGGCGATGCGGCGCAACTCGTCTAGGTACACGTTCCCCGCTAGTCCATCTTCGTCGACATTTGCTATATACATCGTAGGTTTGCTAGTAAGGAGATACATTTCGCTAACTAGTTTTTTTTCGGAATCGGTAAGCTCAATGGATCGAATAGGAGCTGCTTCATTCAGTTGTGGAAGTAATTTTTTTTCTAGCAAGGTTTTTAAAGATATTGCTTCTTTGTCTCCGCTTTTCGCCATTCGGGTTAGTTTTTCGAGTTGTTTCTCACAGCTTTCTAGATCTGCAAGGGCTAGTTCTGTATTAATTATCTCAACATCTTCCATCGGAGAGATTTTATTTGAAACGTGGACAATATCGCTGCATTCAAAGCAACGAACAACATGTGCAATCGCATCAGTTTCACGAATATTGGCGAGAAATTTATTTCCTAATCCTTCGCCTTTTGAGGCACCCGAGACAAGGCCTGCGATATCAACGAATTCCATGGTGGCAGAAATTTCTTTCTTGGGTTTAACGATCTCAGAGATATTTTGCTGTCTTTTATCTGGAACTGTAACGATGCCAGCATTTGGTTCAATTGTGCAAAATGGAAAATTTTCAGCTTCAATACCGGCTTGTGTTAGAGCATTAAATAAAGTGGATTTTCCTACATTGGGCAATCCGACAATTCCGCACTTAAAGCCCATTCTAGGAATTCCCAGAACAGTTGTTTTCAGAAAAAACCTTGCCATGTAGTTTTGACATGGCGAGCGTTATATTTCCTTCGAGTAAATTTGGAATTAAAGACATTGCTTCATTAATGGCTAAATTAATATTTTGCTTATCGTGATCAGAAGGTCTAGAAAGGACGTAGGAAGTTACTTTGTCAGCAGATCCAGGATGACCTATACCGATTCGCAATCGATAGAAATCAGTATTCTTACCCAGAGAACAAATAATATCTCTTAAACCATTGTGACCTCCATGGCCACCGCCTATCTTGAACCTAGCTACTCCAGCAGCAATATCTAGATCATCGTGAACTACTAATATTTCTTTAGGATTTATTTTGAAAAACCTACTGTATGCGGAGACCGAGCGACCACTTTCATTCATAAAGGTCTCAGGGATTATCAGGTGTAAATCTTCATCGCTATCACTAATTCTACTTGCTTTGGAAAAAAGCTTTAAATCTGGCTTTAACGCATTAAATTTAAGTTGAACAGCCAGTTTTTGAACAAACTCTTGTCCAGCATTATGGCGAGTCCCTTTATACTTTTCTCCCGGGTTGCCCAATCCGACTATTAAGCGTATTGCACCACTCACAATAATGCCTTGCTGAATAAGCTATATTTAGTCTTCTTTTTCTTCCTCTTCGGTGCCTTCTTCAGCTGTTGAATCAGAAGTTTCATCAATCTCGCCATCATCTTCGTCGATAGCTGCTCCTTTTGGCGCAATTACCGATGCGACAGCAAGGTCATAATCTTCACCTAGCGCTAAAGCTACTGATACAACGCCTTCAGGGAGCGTTATATCAGACAGATGGACAATTTCACCAATCTTAATATTCTCCATGTCTACTGAGATATATTCTGGTATATCTCCCGGGAGGCATTGAACTTCAATATCTGTTGCCTGGTGTTGCACAAGCCCGCCTTCCATTTTTACACCATAACACTGTTCTTCATTGATGAAATGGATCGGAACATTCATTTTGATTTGTACTTTATCATCTATACGCAGAAAATCAGCATGTATAATGAGATTTTTAGCTGGATGTCTTTGAAGATCTTTAAGAACGGCTTTTTCAGAATTCCCATCAACTTTGATTTCAATAACTTGAGAAAAGAATGCTTCATTTTGCAGGGCTTTTTCAAAATCTTTTTCAATCACCGTAAGTGGTTGGGGGTTTTTTTTCCCACCGTAGATGATCGCAGGGACTAATTTGTCTAGTCGGCGATGGCGTCGGCTAGCGCTTTTGCCTAGATCGTCCCGAAGTTCTGCATCTAAGGTTAGTTTCTGAGACATAATATCTTCCTTTAATTAAGCGATAATGTTTCACAACCCAAGACACATGGGTTGCGCTCTGATTTATTCTTGCTCAAAGAGTGCACTAATTGATTCCTCATTAGATACGCGTCGTATAGATTCAGCAAGTAAATCAGCAATTGTCAACTGACGGATTCTTTTTAGCTTCTTTGCAGAACTATTTAGTGGGATTGTATCAGTGACCACTAGTTCATCCAAAGCGGAATTTTCAATGTTATCAATGGCTTTACCAGACAAGACGGCATGAGTGCAGTAGGCAAGAACTCTAACTGCTCCTCGTTCTTTTAGATGCTCTGCTGCCGCACATAGAGTGCCCGCAGTGTCGACTAGATCATCAACTAACAGGCATGTTCTTCCATCTACTTTACCAATGAGATTCATAACCTGAGCCTCATTGGCCTGTGGTCGGCGTTTGTCGATTATAGCGAGCTCCGCATCGTCCAGTTGTTTGGCTATCGCCCTAGCTCGCACAACACCACCAATATCTGGTGACACAACAATTGGGTTGTCGTAATTACTTTTAACTATATCTTGATTCAAAACAGGTGAGGCGTAAACATTGTCGACTGGGCATGCAAAAAAACCTTGAATTTGTTCAGCGTGTAAGTCAACTGTTAAAACTCTTCCTACTCCAACCGAAACCATCATATCTGCAACAATCTTTGCAGAAATTGGTACTCGGCTCGATCTTACCCGCCTATCCTGACGAGCATATCCAAAATATGGAATTACAGCAGTAATTCTAGACGCTGATGCGCGCCGCAGAGCATCAATCATTAAAACTAATTCAATTAAGTTGTCATTAGTAGGGCTACATGTTGGCTGAATAATAAAAACATCCTTACCTCTAACGTTTTCGCTTATTTCTATTTGTATTTCCCCATCACTGAAACGTCCAACATTTGCCTTTCCTAGGGATAAGTAAAGTCTACTAGAAACTTTTTCAGCTAGATCAAGATTTGCATTACCAGAGAAAACCATCATTTTAGAAGGCACGGTGTTAATTCCTCAATTTTTAGATTATTTTTTTAACTGTTCTTACTTAAACCTAATCTATTAAATTCAATAAAGGCTTAAGATGGCTGGGGTGGCAGGATTCGAACCTGCGAATGCCGGGATCAAAACCCGGTGCCTTGCCACTTGGCGACACCCCAAATTAACCTCTCTCATAACAGAAAGTCCACTAAAGGAGACCGATTTATCCCTCGAGCGACAACTGTCCACCAGTTTTCGGGTGCTTTGCGCACGACATTTTTCGCTTCGAATTCAGAATCAAATGCGGCGAAAACGGCACCGCCGGTACCTGTAAGCCTTGAGTCTCCATACCCTCCGAGCCATTCTAACGCTTCTTTTACCTCTTTAAATAGTTTCGCAACAACAACTTGGCAATCGTTTCGGCTGGTTCCCGCTAAAAATTCAGCCATTGTGATTGGGGTACTGTTGCGTGTCAATTCTTCTCTGGAAAAAATTTGACTAGTACTAACGTGGCAGTTAGGAAATATAATCACGTACCACTTAAGAGAAATGTCAACTGTTGTTAGTTTGTCTCCTAGACCTGTTGCTAGAGCGGATTTCCCCAGAACGAATATAGGCACGTCCGCTCCAAGTTTGGAGCCTGTTTTGGCAAGCTCTATTTTATCAATATTCAAATTCCATAAATAATTTAATACTACAAGAGTGGAAGCAGCGTTTGAGCTGCCTCCACCTAATCCGGCGCCAGTTGGTATATTTTTGTGTAAAGTGATATCGGCGCCTAGCCCAGGTCGATGAATAGATTTAGCTGCTCTGAAAACAAGATTCTCGTTGTCAGGTATTCCTAAATTCTCTACAGAAATTCTTATCTTTCCAATAGTATTTTTGGAGAAAGTCATTGTATCTCCGGCTTCAACCAACTGAAATAAAGTTTGAAGATTGTGATAGCCGTCTTGCCTGCGCTCCAAGATATGAAGAAAGAGATTTAATTTCGCGGGAGATACAATTTTTATTAAAGCTTTTTTAATCATTTTTTTCTTGCCAATTAAGAGTAACTAACTTTATTTGTGCAAGCTTACTTTGTAGAAAGATTTTTGATGGTAAAAAGTACCCATTAAAATTTCTCCAATCCAGATATGTAATCTGCAAATCTTGATATTGACGTTGGATCAAGGGTTTTGAGTATTTTCTAGGAGCTAAACCGAGAAGCCAAACATGTATCGAATCTAATGGTAAGTCATATAAAAACAATTCATCCGATGGCATGCTTAATTGTTGCGAATTCCTTAGTTCTCCAGTTTTATGGTTTAGAATTTCTCCTTCTCGTATTAAAAAACTATCAATGTTAATACCAAGAGGCCCTTTTACAGAAATATAATTGCTTAAGCCTCTCTTCCGCCAAGTTAGACTGCCTAATTTAGCTTCATTTTTTTTCTTAAAGATAAATTTACCTTTCCAAGTCCAATTTTCAATCTCGCGGAGCTCGGGTTGATTTTCCGGGATCTTCTGGATGCTCGTTTTTGGAGTAATCTGTGTTGTGCAAGATGACATTGTAAGACTTAATAAAAAAGCACTTATATATGTTTTGTGGATTCTTTTCGTTGTTAGGGATAAGCAAAAATTTGTACCCATGTTAACTTTTCAACTGAAATTCATTTGCTTTAAATCTCTTTAATGTTTCCTTCAAGACTTTGTGCCCAGGAGAAATTTCATTAGCCTCTTCCCAAATTTCCTTTGCCGCTTGAGTTTTTCCGGTAATCCATAACACCTCTCCAATATGTGCCGCGACTTCGGGATCTGGAAGTAAATCATAAGCTTTTCTAAGAAATTCCAGTGCTTTTTCATAACGCTCCTGTTTATAAAGTATCCAGCCCATACTATCTAATATAGTAGGCTCATTAGGTTTTAGCTCAAGGGCTTTAGAAATCAACTCATATGCTTCTACGAGTCGGTTGGTCTTGTTAGCCAGAGTATAACCAAGAGCATTTAGCGCAGCAGCATTGTTTGGATGCGATGCAATTATCAATCTAAGATCTTGTTCTGCTAATTTTAAATCATTAATTGATTCCGCAACTATGGATCGGTTATAGCGCAAATTCAATGAATTTGGGTAAAGTGCAATGCCTCGTGAGAAAACGCCAAGACTCTCATGAAAAAAACCATCTTTGCTTAGCAGGTTCGCCTCCAATAAAAACAGCTCTTCTCCGAAATGAGTTTGTCTGCTTCGAACACGATTAAAATGGTTAGAAAAATTAGAAAATTGATTAGTATTTAAAAGAATCTCACCAATTCGATTATTAGCGAATAAAAATGCTGGACCATCTTCCACTAAAGAGTAGTGGATTAGAGCTTTTTGTAAATCATTTTCACTTTCTGAAATCCTTGCTAGAAAGGTCCTAGCTTCATTTATCTTCTGTTGCTTTGCTATTAGTTTTTGTAGATATGCTTTTGCAGCGAAGATGTCGCCTATTTCTTGATTTATTAGAGCCAGAGATAATAGAAGTTCAGAATTTTCAGGTGATTCAGCGGACAGTATTTCGAATTGTCTTCGACTTTCAGCAAGATCTTTACGGGTCAGTAGTTTGGCGTATTCCAATCGTAATTTTGAGTCCTTAGGATTTGACTTTATCGCTTGCCTTATGTCAGATAGGGCATTTGGGGAACCCTCTTCGAGCTGTATAGAACTTTTTAGTAAAATAGACCTCTGATGATTAGGATTTAGATGAAGAATCCGCTTTAACAAAGCAATAGCCTCTTTGTTTTTGCCGTTCGATTGATTTAAGATTGCTACGGTAAGTAATAGATTAATATTTTCTGGAAGTTTAAGAGTTAAGACTTTCAATTCATGTTGCAGAACTTTTTTTTCGCTTGAGGTCAGTTTTTTGTATTGTTTTAAAAGTTCTGGAAAATTTACTTCTTTGCCAGCGCTTGCGGCTACGGCAAGATACGGTATAGCATCAAGTAGTTCACCAGAGGTAATCAATATTTCACCAAGTGTTAAATTTGCTCGTGGATCTGTAGGACTAAGTTCAACCCAAAGTTGTGCTGATTCTTTTGCTGCTGTTATTTTTCTAAGGAATGAAGCTATTTGGGTAGTATGAGCACTAAGATTAGGATCCCGTAAAATACGTGCTTCTTCAAGATATGAAGAAAGTGCAATAGGGTAAAAATCCCGCCGGAGAGCGAATTCGGCCAATAGTAATTTGTATAAAGAATCTTTTGGGAAGTGTCTCTCGGAGACCGGTTTTTTAATATTTTCGCTGCGAGCAGAAGGAGCTTCACTATTTGAATTTATTTGAAGAGTTTCATCTCTTTTTCCTGTGGCGCATCCTAGGCTCAGGAAACACAAAGCGAGCAAGGTAAATCTAATGATCATGGTTTGTATTGATATTCCAATTTCTAATCGTTAATAATGACATAATGAGGGTTTCGCAATCTAGAGTGCCAGATAAAGAGACTAATGTAGAACGTTTTTCTCCACTATTAAATAGCAGCACAGTTGTTAGAATTATTAATTAGAATTTAAAAAATTGGACTCAATGTTGACGATTAAGCAAAGTTTAGCATTTAGTTGGAGTCTTCCAAAATATGAATCTGATTGCCCTGGGTATTAATCACAACACAGCGAGTGTAGAGGTTCGTGAAAGAGTAGCCTTTTCCCCTGATCAAGTTGTTGAAGCTCTCCAAGGTGGAGTGAGTGAATTGCCCATAGAAGAGATGGTGCTTTTATCAACTTGCAATAGAACTGAGATTTATGTGATTCCAACATCCGAAAGTCAGCCTACTGCGCTAGTCAAGCAGTTAGTTTCTTGGATGTCTAATTACCATAATTTACCTTTTCTTGAGCTAAGCGAGGCGGCATATAGTTTTGAGACAGAGAAAGCTATTGAGCACATAGTTAAGGTTGCGGCTGGTTTGGATTCTATGGTTCTCGGAGAACCACAAATATTTGGACAGCTTAAATCCGCATATGCCGTCGCGGTTGAGGCAGGCTCAGTCGGCTCTAAATTACAGAATCTGTTTCCTAAGTTATTCAGTATAGCCAAGAAAGTTAGATCAGATACAGCTATTGGAGAAAATCCTGTTTCGGTAGCTTATGCATCAGTAAATCTAGCGAATCGAATATTCTCTGATCTGTCTAACAGCACTGTATTACTAGTGGGGGCCGGAGAGACGATTGAACTAGTGGCCAGACATTTAATGGATTCAGGTATTACTAACATAATAATTGCTAATCGCACCTTAAGTCGAGCAAAAGAGCTCGGAGAGAAATTGTCTGCGAAAGCAGTCATGTTGTCTGACATCCCAGATGAGCTTTTCAACGCGGATATAGTTATAACCTCCACTGGTAGCCAATTGCCAATTTTGGGTAAAGGTGCAGTGGAGCGGGCGGTCAGAGTACGTAAACGAAGACCTATGCTCATGATCGATATAGCAGTTCCTAGGGACATAGAAACACAAGTAGGAGATCTGCGTGATGTGTATTTGTATACCATTGATGATCTGAGTGAAATAGTGGAAGTAAATTTCCAGAATAGGCGGAGTGAAATTAGCAAGGCTGATGAGGTTATAGCAACTGGTCTCGAGAGACTTTTTCAAGAATCGCGATCTTTAGGTGTCGTTGATGTAGTTAAAGAATATCGACAAATGGCCGAAACTATCCAAAATAATGAGCTCAGAAAAGCTCAAAATAAGATTTCTCGTGGAGAGAATCCTGAACTGGTTTTAACTCAGTTAGCGAGAAGCTTAACTAATAAGTTGATTCATGCGCCTACTGCTAGGCTAAAGCAAGCTGGCGCGTTAGAGCAAGCAGATTTGTTAGTTAAGGCCAGGGAAATCTTAGGCTTAGACGATGAAGATGTTATTAAAGACCTTAGAAAATCTGATCAAGAAAACTCTGATGAACGAGAGATTGACGCCCCAATCCCTGCGACGCAAACCTTGCAGTGAAAGCTAGTCTCAAATCAAAACTTGAGCACTTGACCGAGCGACATGAGGAGGTTTCGGTATTGCTTAGTGACCCTGACACAATTTCAGATCAAGATCGATTTAGAGAGCTTTCGCGAGAATATACTGAATTGGATAGAGTGGCGAGTCGCTATATTAACTACAATCGATGTTTGAATGATTTGCAAGAAGCAAAAGAAATGCTTAATGATCAGGATCCGGAACTTCGTTTTCTGGCTGAAGAAGAAATTTCTTCAGGAGAAAATAAGCTTATTTTGTTAGAGCAGGATCTTCATGAATGTTTAATACCTAATGACCCAAGAGATTCTCACAATATTTTTTTAGAGATTCGTGCTGGTACTGGTGGAGATGAGGCGGCTATTTTTGTGGGAGACTTATTTCGAATGTATTCTCGTTATGCAGATCTTCGTGGTTGGAACATGGAAATTCTCTCAGAGCGGACCGGTGAGCATGGAGGATATAAAGAGATTATATTGAGATTAGTGGGTAAAAGTGTTTATTCCAGATTTAAATTTGAATCTGGTGCGCACAGAGTTCAAAGAGTTCCAGAGACTGAATCTCAAGGGCGAATTCATACTTCAGCTTGCACGGTTGCGGTTATGGCAGAACCAAATCCAGTAGAGGCTGTGGAGGTTAGCAAAACGGATATTAGGGTAGATACTTATCGATCTTCTGGTGCTGGCGGTCAGCACGTTAATAAAACAGATTCAGCCGTTAGGATTACCCATTTGCCGACAGGAATAGTTGTTGAATGCCAAGATGAAAGATCGCAACATAAAAATCGTGCTCGCGCT
>JAQWLX010000072.1 GCA_029247075.1 Halieaceae bacterium
AGACCTAAATTTGAGCAACTTGGCATACTAGAGTTTGAGAATCTTGCAACTGACGGGGATATAAACTGGAGTCAGTTGGAACGGCCTCTTGATACAGATGAAGCTCAATCATATGAACAAAGTATCCTACAGGAATTTCATGCTCGCCATGAAATGCTGGATCTGACAGAAGCTCCCGGTTGATTAACAGCTAATTATTCAACTCACGAACTTGCGCATTTAGTCTGCTCTTGTGCCTAGCGGCCTTGTTTTTATGAATTATTCCTTTATCCGCTGTTCTATCTAAAACTGGTGTGGCGGCATCGAGAGCATCTTGAGCTTTTTGTGAATCACCCGTTCCAATCGCAGCGTTGACCTGTTTGATGCGTGTCCGAACCAGTGAGCGGAGGCTAGCGTTATGTGACCTACGTTTTTCGCCTTGACGAGCTCTCTTTTTTGATTGGGGGGAATTTGCCAACTTCAAACCTTTGGGAAAATTTCAGTAGGCGCGATTATTCACTCGTGAGAGAGGCTTGTCAACTAATACTCCGCATACCGTTAGTAAAACATAAACTGTCCGGTCTTGTAGCACATGATCTGTCCGGTTCTCATAGGACCCCGAGGAGGGGGACTTATGAGACGGACAGAGTGGCTACAGGAGACTCGACGAATGAGATTCGAGGAAGCTTATGAGGGTTGGACGGAGAGTCGTCTGACCCAGGAGGAAGCGGTGCTATCGCTGGGTGTATGTGCCAGGATATTTCGTCGTTACATTGATCGATACAAGGAAGAAGGCCCCTAAACGTGGCGTCCACCGTAAACAGCGTGACCGGTCTCACCTGGCCAGGGATGATGTTGCATCAGGACGGCAGTCAGCATCTATGGGTGTCTGGGCAGTACTGGGATCTAATCGTTACCATGGATGATGCCACCAATGAGCACTACTCAATGTTCTTCTGTGACGAAGAAGGGACGCAGAGCAGCTTTCAGGGTGTGCGTGATGTAATCGACGGTTGGGGTCTGTTTTGTTCTATGTATACAGATCGGGGCAGCCATTACTGGATCACACCGGAGGCAGGTGGGAAGGTGGATAAGGTGAACCTGACCCAGTTTGGGCGGGCTATGGGTCTGAGATGATTCCGGCCTATTCACCAGAGACTCGAGGACGTTCTGAGTGCGTGTTCAGCACCCACCAGGACTCGGTTGGTCAAGGAGTTGGATCTGGGGCCGGTATCACGGATATGCAAAGCGCCAATAAGTATCTGATCGAGACCTATCGGCCAGCTTACAACGCTGTGTTTACTCAGCCACCACCAGAGCAAGGCTCGGTCTTTGTGGAGTGTCGGGATTTATCGATATTGGATGACATCCTGTGTGAGCGCTTTGAGCGGACGGTGAGAAAAGACAATTGTGTGCACATTGAAGGGCTGCTACTGCAGATACCAGCGGATCGTCACCGCTGCCACTATGTTAAGGCGAAGGTCAAAGTTCTGCGCTACGGCGATGGCACATTGTCGATTCATCATGGTCCCCGGGAGTTGGCAAAGTATGACGCCCAAGGGCAGGCGCTATCAGGTGAACTACCGGTTGCAGCCTAATGTTCGCGGCTCAGTCGGCAGCTGGGAGGCACCTCTTGGAGCCTTCCAGTAATCAAAGTAAAAGCGGACAATCTATTTGCTATAGAACCGGATATTTCTATTTGTTGCTAACAATAATACTCAGAATTCGATTTAATAAATTTGTTATACAACAAAACCTAGCAAGGTTAGACAAGATTTTTACAATTTTATTTTGGCGATTCTAAAAAGTTACTCGATTAAAATCAGTAGTTCTCGGATAATGAGCTTTTAATATTTGGCTTATTATTAGCATTAACTTTTCAGCTTAAAATCATATTGATGAATCATCGAGAGAAGAATGGCATTAATTAAAGACAGCGTAATTGTTTCCTGTGAGTCAGATGGCACTCGCTTTTTAGATTGGTCCTCATCACGTATGGATACTGAAGTGACTGCAATTGTAGAGGAAGAAGGTAAAGAATTGAGGGATGTAAAACAAACATTAGAGGATACATCTAGAATTGCATTTCATGGTTTGCCAAGAGATAGGCGGTACCAGTATAGATTGACAGATTCGTATGGTAATGAAGTGCTTCAGTCTGAGCGGCGATTGTCATTTGACAAGTCAAAAAATTTTCGTGATTGTGGTGGATATCCCACTAAGCAAAGGAGTGAAGTAAAGTGGGGGAGTATTTTTCGTTCCGGGCAGTTATCTAAATTAGATAATCAAGACATCAAGGTAATTGAATCACTAAACTTAGATTTGATATTTGACTTTCGTCGTGAAGATGAACAAGAAATGGAGCCCAGCAGGCTGCCAAAAAACAACATGCCGAGAGTGGTGAGGCTTCCGATAAATCCAGGAAGCAGTATTGCATTCTATGAGCAATTGGACAATCTCGTAGAAGAGGGTGCAGACGCTGTTTCTAAATTTATGATTGAAATTAATAGAGACTTTGTGAAATCACATAGTCATGCATTTAGTAAAATGTTCGAGGAAATCTTATCTGTTAAAGATGCGCGTTTTTTATTCCATTGCTCAGCTGGCAAGGATCGAACTGGATTTGCAGCGGCTTTAATATTGCATTTTCTGGGTGTTTCAATGGATGTGATCGAGTACGATTACATGCTGAGTAAGCGCTATTTTCAGGTAATTGAAGAGGTGAAAAACTTACAGAGGAAATATGGAATTGAGCACCTTTCGCAGAGAGCTCTATATCCTATGCTTGATGTTCGACATGAATATATTAGAGCAGCAATTGAACGTGCTACCGAAGAATTCGGAAATTTGGACGAATATCTTGCGATAGCTCTAGGCCTAACAGCAACTGATAAATCAGAATTTCGGCGTCGATATTGTCTTAGTTGAATTAGGGGGTTTTTTGTGGACTCGGAAGATATCTATTTTGAAATAAGGCCTTTCAGTGATGACGAGGTTGGCAAAGTGCTTACTCGTCTGTTTAAAGATCGTGAATTTTTAGATACGTTTGGTAAATATAAGTTAGGTAATGTTTTTAGAATTTCACCGACTCTCTGCAGTCTGATTGTGCGGTATTCAGTAAGTCGTCAGTTTAGAGAGGTCACTAACGTTGCAAAGATGCAGACAATCATTCGAAATTATATGGATAAAATGATTCAATCGACGATGTCAGACTTAAATGTCTCAGGACTTAAAGAGCTGCCCAGAGACAAACCTTATCTTTTTATAAGTAATCATCGAGATATAGCGATGGATCCTGCATTTTTAAATTACGTATTGCATAGGGATGCTCGAGATACAGCGCGCATAGCTATTGGAGATAATCTGTTATCAAAGTCTTGGGTATCGGACATTATGAGATTAAATAAAAGTTTTATAGTAAAGCGCTCTTTAGGAGGACCTAGAGAACTTCTGGCGGCTATGCGCATGCTCTCAAAATATATAAACCATTCCATAGTAATAGATAAGTCCTCTGTTTGGCTTGCTCAGAGAGAGGGTAGGGCTAAAGATGGAATTGACAAGACAGAGCCGGTCATTATAAAGATGTTGGATCTTTGTAGAAATAAGAAAGACCAAATATTCTCTGAGCATATTTCAAAACTTTCCATTGTGCCTGTGGCCATTTCCTATGAGCTTGATCCTTGTGAAGACTTAAAAGCTAAAGAGCTTTACGAAATCGATAGGATAGGTAGTTATGATAAGGCTGTTGATGAAGATGTTATGTCCATTGGAAGGGGAATTGCAGGGCAAAAAGGAAAAGTTAGTATTTCTTTTGGGAAGCCAATAGCTTCAAGTCTTTCCGATTCAATAGAGGTTTCACAAGAGATAGATAGGCAAATTATTGAAATGTATCAGTTATTTCCTAATAATCTAGTGGCTCACCAAATAGCTTATCCAAATGACAAACTTCCGAGTCATCCCTTCAATGCTTTTTCAGTTAGCGAATATGATAGCAGAAGTTTTTGTCAGCGAATTGGTAAGTTGCCATTTAATCATCAAAAATTTGCATATCAGATTTATGCTAATCCAGTACGAAGTCGGCTTCAACAGATCAAGAACTTATCAATTCAGTAATTTTGCTAAAAGAATCAACAAAAAATGATATTCGTGAAGCTTATAGTCGCGTAGTCAAAGGTAAGAAATTTGTTCCTAGGCAGGGACAGCGTCAAATGATTGCAGAGATTGCAAAATCTCTGGGCACGCTTTTTGAGCCTGACCCTGGCGGAGAAGTGAATTCTGTTTGTGTCGTTGAAGCAGGCACTGGCATAGGCAAGACACTAGCGTATATGGCTGCGGCAATTCCAATAGGCTTGGAATCAAATAAGAAGATAATAATTTCTACGGCTACCATAGCTCTTCAAGAACAATTAGTTAGTAAAGATCTTCCAGAGTTTAAAGAGCATAGTGGTGTTGAATTTGAGTTTTTGCTATTGAAAGGTCGCCGGAGATACGTTTGCTTATCAAAATTAGATCTTATTACCCAAGGTGTCCAAAATAAGTTTTCTAGTTTACCCATGTATCCGGACGAAGTGCCGATAACTTCTCAGACTGATCGCAGCATTACCTATGAAGCTATGATTGATGGTTTGGCTATTGGTAAATGGGATGGTGATCTCGATAATTGGGAAGGGAGTTTAGAGGACAATGAATGGCGCTCTATTACAGCTGATCACAACGAATGTACAGGTCGAAAATGCCCTAACATCTCAAATTGCTATTTCTTTCGGGCACGTGATGGACTCGAAGATGCAGATGTATTAGTAACTAATTACAATCTTTTACTAACTGATTTGATTTCAGGAGGAAACGGTGTACTTCCGTCTCCAGAAGATAGCATCTATATTTTTGATGAAGGTCATCACTTGCCCGATAAAGCGCTTGCACACTTTCAGTCTGCTTCTAGATTAAAAGGAACTGCAATTTGGTTAAGAGAGACTAGAAAAATTTTAAATAGTGAAATTGTTATACCTGACACCCTCGACGAAGTGCGACGTTCTTTTGAGATTTTTGGAGAACTAACAGAACAGATAGAACAAAAATTACTTTTATTGCTAGATATTGTTCCATCGTTGATAGAGGTAGTGGAGAAATCAAAGTTTTCTCATGACAGAAATATTCGTTTTAGTCGGGGATTGATTCCAGAAAAACTTTCCAAAGCAAGCCTAGATTTACATAATTTGATATTAGGCTTAATTAAGGTGATTTCAAAAATTCTGGGATGCTTAGAACGTCATCTTGAAAATAATACTAATTCAGAAAAGGAGCTTATAGAAGATTTGCATCTAGCAGTTAATTCAATTTCAGGAAGGGTAAATGGTCTGCATTTACTTTGGGAGTCCTTTTCGGGGGGGGTAGAAAAACTAGAGTACCCATATGTGCGTTGGATATCTGAAGTTAATTATGAGGGGAAAAATGATTATATTTTTCATAGTAGCCCTTTAATGGCGTCTGATTTATTGAAAGATATTTTTTGGTCTCGTGCAGCAGGAGTTGTGGTCACATCGGCGACCATTAGATCCTTAAGTTCATTTAAACATTTCGTCAGAATTTCTGGTGCGCCAGCGCATGGTGTTTATAAGGTAATCTCTAGTCCATTTGACTATTCTAAGGCAAAGTTCGTAGTTCCCGAAATGGATAGCCAGCCTTCCGATGCTGAAGCTCATTCGCTAGAAATCATTAACTTATTACCGAATCTCCTAAATTTGGAGCAAGCGACATTAGTCTTGTTTTCTTCTAGACGACAGATGATTGACGTATATAGCGGATTACAAGAAGAGTTAAAAGAGACCATTCTTTTGCAAGGAGATTTGAGTAAATTTGAAATGCTGAGAATACATTGCAAAAAGATTGATGATAGAGTTAATAGCGCTATTTTTGGTTTAACGAGTTTTTCTGAAGGTATAGATCTTCCATCCCATTACTGTCAACACGTTATCATTGCAAAGATACCGTTTGCAGTTCCTGATGACCCGGTAGGCGCAGCATTTTCTGAGTGGATCGACGATTCTGGTGGCAATTCGTTTATGCAATTTAGTGTCCCTGAAGCTTCGTTGCGCCTCGTTCAGGCCTCCGGTAGATTAATTAGAACAGAAGAGGATGTTGGTAGGGTTACTCTATTAGACCGCAGGATAGTGACCCGGCATTATGGCCGTGCTATTTTGGATTCCTTGCCACGCTTCAGTTTTCAACTAAATTTGCCATAAAGGATCAGTAACCTAATAAAAATAAGTTAAATAAATTGATGCACTTCTAAATTATTGAATTTTCTTGCGCTGCTAACAAGAATAGCACTAGCACATCTATTATTTCAGGAATAAAAAAATTGAAAGATGAGCGATTCATTCACATAGTTGGTATGTATAAAAGCGGAACTTCTTGGCTTTTACATGTGTTGGCTAATCACCCAGAAATCATTGCCTGGAGAGAGTTTGATATCCTCCGAGCTGTTTATGATTATCGTAGCCGCCCACTGAGTTACATAAGAAGAGGTCTTAATAAAATTTTACGAATAACAGGACTAACTGGAAGATTAGGTTCGGAAAGATTAGCTCTTAAAGAATTGGTCCCGGTTCTCAGAGATAGAGAAACTATAATAAGAAATATTTTTTGCGGTAGCGGCTGGATTCCTATGTTGGGTGTTGACAAGCAATGGGAGGCTATGAATTTGGATTATAGTGATCCCCATATCTTCATAGAAAACCTTTTGTCTATTGATAAGATTAAATTGCAGGCAGACAACACGCCGAAATTAGTTCCAAAAAAATTCGATAATACTTTAAGCGCTGCAAATACTCGACGGAGTGATCTAGAAAAATTTGCTAGGGATGTTATTTTATTAGAGGACTTGCACGATGTTCCCGCAGTTTATTTTAACTATTTAATTGAGCAAGTCATGCCGCAAACTTATATCGCATTAAAGGCGGCAGATCAGTTAATTTGTATCGAAGAATTACGCAAGATTACACCAGGATCGAAAAAAATTGTTGTTGTAAGAGATGGTCGAGATGTGGCTCTCTCAGCACTTGCGTTCACTAAGTTAATGAAAAAGTGGGAAGCACCATGGACACCCAAGGAAAGTGATTATTTTGAAGTGTTGAATTCTTGGGCACTTAGAATTTCGTTGTTAGAGAAAGAAATTGAAAAAGGAGATTTGCTGGTTATTCGATATGAAGATCTGACAATGAATTTTGAGAGCACATGTGAAAGTCTCTTTAAGGAGCTTGAACTATCCAGCGACATTAACTTGATTCAAAATATTAATAAAAATACAGATTTTAAAGTAGTTTCTGGAGGTAGAAATCCTGGAGAAAAGGCAGAGCATCTTGTTCGTTCCGGCTTGATCGGGGAATGGACTTCGGAGCTAAATGAGATAGAGCGTTCTAGGGCGTGGAAGATTGCTTCTTATCAACTTTCCTTATTAGGATATAGGGAAGACGGTGGTTTTGATGATTGGCTGGGTTGTATTAAAATAGGGAATTTGTAAAAAAAACTTATTCAAGCTCAAGACTGTATTTGTAAAAATTAATGTCTTTTTCATAGCCAAGTTTTTCATATAAGGCTTGGGCCGTTTGATTATTAGTCTCTGTTTCCAGATCCAATCTGGATGCACCATGATCTATTGCGTAGTCCTTTGCAGTATTCATCAGACGTGTTCCCGCGCCTAAGTTTCTGTGACTACTTAAAACATAAAGATCATAAAGTACAAAAATTCTACATAGCTCAACTGAGCAAAAGGTAGGATATAGCTGAGTAAATCCAATCGCGGTTTTGTCTAAAAGGCAAATAAAAATAATACTTTCTTTTTTTGTTATACGTGCATCTAGGTATTTTGAGGCGCGCTCAATATTTGATTCGCATTTATAAAATTGTCTGTATTTGTCAAATATTGGGCTGATGAGAGCTACATCAGAAACTTCAGCTTCACGAATAATCAAGTTGCATCTCTTGTTCTAAATTTATTATCAAATCAAATCAAATATAATTTCTTAGTGTTTTAGTATGATTTAATGAATTGTTTGGTTTGTTTCTTCCTCTAGGAAATAATTTGAGTTTTCCATAGAAGTTTTGGCATTATTTGAGTTTTCTTTTCCTATATACTGCTCTCTAAGCTTCTCTACAACATTTCGCATAACTGCAATGGTTTGGCTGATTTGATCTAATGCAATTAAAATTGATTCAGAATCCTTTCTTTCAATTTCTGTATCCTCCATAGATACTTCCTCTCTATCTACACTAACTGTATAAAGGTTTCTGCTAATCCCAATTTAGAGCACCACCGGTTTGATATTCTATTACTCTAGTCTCAAAGAAATTCTTCTCTTTACGCAAATCCATTACTTCTGACATCCAAGGGAAAGGATTTTGCACTCCTGGAAATTGTTCTGGCAGGCCTAACTGAGACAATCGTCGGTTTGCTATGAACTGCAAGTATTGCTCCATCATAGATGCATTCATACCTAGCACACCTCTTGGCATGGTGTCTCTAGCATATTCTATTTCGATTTGGGTTCCTTCTAGAATCATTTCTATAGCTTCTTCCTTGAACTCTTCTGACCAAAGATGAGGATTCTCGAGTTTTATTTGATTTATGACGTCTATGCCGAAGTTAAGGTGCATTGATTCATCACGCAAGATGTATTGGAATTGCTCGGCGACTCCCGTCATTTTATTACGACGTCCCATGGAAAGGATTTGAGTAAATCCACAATAAAAGAAGATCCCTTCTGTGACGGCATAAAATCCAATTAGGTTTCGCAGTAATTTTTGATCGGATTCTATAGTTCCGGTTTGGAAGTTTGGATCAGATAGCTCTTTGGTATGGCTTATGCTCCATGCGGCTTTTTTGGAGACGGACGGAACTTCTCGGTACATATTAAATACTTCTCCTTCGTCCATTCCCAGAGATTCTATGCAATATTGATAGGCGTGCGTATGTATGGCTTCTTCAAAAGCTTGTCGGAGAAGATATTGTCGACATTCTGGATTAGTAATTAAACGATATAGTGCTAAAACCAAATTATTTGCCACTAAAGAGTCTGCAGTGGAAAAATATCCTAGGCTATGCTTTACAATTCTCCTTTCATCTTCTGATAAGGTGTCGTTATTTTTCCAGGTTGCAACGTCTGCCGTCATATTAATTTCCTGAGGCATCCAATGGTTGGCGCAGCCATCAAGATATTTCTGCCAGGCCCAGTCATATTTGAATGGAACCAATTGATTTAGATCTGCTCGGCAGTTGATCATCGCTTTTTCATCGACCGTTACCCTGCCTGCACCTACTTCAAGCTCCTCCAGGCCTGTTGTCACTTTTGTTGATTCTATATCCATGCTCTGATTTCTAAATGAAGATTCTGATGATGATTCTTCTTCACTACTCACTGTGGAAGGTTGTCCCACGAATGTTGCGCTGGATATTTCGGGTTGTTCTGAGTGGTAATCATCCCAGTTCAACATAGACTTACTCCTGTTGATATTTAATATATGAATTTAGAATTTGAGAATTTTATTGACATGCTTCGCAATCAGGGTCATCTATGGAGCATGCCTGTGGTACTGGAGCCGGCCCACCTTCATTGGCACTATTGACAGCATTTAAGGTGCCCGAATTAACAGTTGATTTCTCTGTTCCAGTAGCTGCGAGCGATCTAAGGTAGTAAGTGGTCTTTAGACCACTAAACCACGCCATTCTGTAAGTGACATCAAGTTTTTTGCCGCTTGCATTATTAATATAAAGATTCAGCGATTGCGCTTGATCTATCCATTTTTGTCTTCGGCTTGCTGCATCCACTAACCATTTTGGCTCTATTTCGAATGCCGTCGCATATGTTCTTTTTAGATCTTCCGGAACTCTATCTATTGATTGAAGACTGCCGTCAAAATACTTTAAGTCGTTTACCATTACCTTATCCCATACTCCCCGAGATTTTAGGTCTCTAACTAGGTAAGGATTGACGACGGTGAATTCTCCCGACAAGTTGGATTTCACGTATAAATTTTGGTAGGTCGGTTCTATAGATTGCGATACTCCAGTAATATTGGCGATTGTTGCTGTGGGCGCAATCGCCATAACATTAGAGTTTCGCATTCCATGCTGTTTTACGGTTTGTTTAAGGTTGGACCAATCAAGTGACGACTCTTTATTAATATTGATGTAATTTGATCCTCGATTTTTTTCGAGGAGGTCTAGTGAGTCTAGAGGAAAAATCCCTTGGCTCCAAAGAGAGCCTTCATAGCTAGAATAACGCCCTCTTTCTATTGCTAGTTCACTTGATGCCTCGATAGCGTAGTAGCTTATTGCCTCCATAGATTTGTCAGCAAATTCAATTGCTTCTTCAGAAGAATAGGCTAAATGCTGTTTGTAAAGAGCATCTTGGAATCCCATAACGCCTAACCCGATTGGGCGATGGCGTAAATTAGAATTTTCTGCTTGCTCAACGGAGTAGTAGTTAATGTCTATAACGTTATCGAGCATTCGAATAGCGGTTTTTACTGTATCTTTGAGCTTATCGAGGTTAAGTCCGTCCTCTTCGATGTGTTGTGGAAGATTTACTGATCCTAGATTACAGACCGCGATTTCTTTTGAATTTGTGTTTAGTGTTATCTCTGTGCACAAATTAGAGGAATGAATTACACCTTCATGCTGTTGAGGAGAACGTATATTGCTAGGGTCCTTGAAAGTTATCCAGGGATGTCCGGTCTCAAAAAGCATCCCAAGCATTTTTCTCCATAAAGCCTGCGCCTTTATTCTTTTAAAGAATTTTAACTCTCCAGTTTTAGTTTGCTCTTCGTAATATTCATATCTTTTTTCAAAAGCTACACCATATAGGTCATGCAGTTCGGGCACATCGTTTGGAGAAAATAGAGTCCATTCCTTATCATCAAAGACGCGTTTCATGAATAAATCCGGTATCCAATTTGCCGTATTCATGTCATGCGTCCTTCGTCGATCGTCTCCTGTGTTTTTTCTAAGGTCTAAAAATTCTTCTATATCTAGATGCCATGTTTCCAGATAAGCACACACTGCACCTTTACGTTTTCCCCCTTGATTGACAGCTACTGCTGTATCATTCACTACCTTTAGGAAGGGCACGACTCCCTGTGATTTTCCGTTCGTTCCTTTAATATATGCGCCGAGCGCTCTTACAGGAGTCCAATCATTTCCTAAGCCGCCTGCGAACTTTGACAACATCGCATTATCCTGAATAGCGCCATATATCCCATGAAGGTCATCTGGGACAGTAGTTAGATAGCAGGATGAAAGCTGTGGTCTTAAAGTACCTGAATTAAATAGCGTTGGGGTTGAGCTCATATAATCGAAGGAAGAAAGTAATCGATAAAATTCTATAGCTCTTGCATCGCGATTCTCTTCTCTTAAAGATAAACCCATAGCGACTCGCATAAAGAAGATTTGCGGTAACTCAAATCTTATTTCGTCACTATGAATGAAGTAGCGGTCATAAAGTGTCTGTAGGCCTAGATAAGTGAATTTTAAGTCTCTGCTTGGATCAATAGCTTCTCCTAGCATCGATAAATCAAATTCCGCTAACTCTGGGTTTAGTAACTCTTTAGCTATACCCCTTTCTATGAAGCTGGAAAGTGCGGTTGGATATAAGTCCTTCATCTCGTTTTGAGTCGCGGTTTTTGCTACTCCGAGAAATCCAAGCGCCTCTGATCTCAAATTATCGCAGAGTAAACGAGCTGCAGCATAGCTATAGTTTGGTTCCTGTTCTATTAGAGTTCGGGCAGTAATTACAAGCGATGCGCTTAATTCTTGGGAAGAGACACCGTCGTATAGATTCTTAAGCGCTTCATCGATTATTTCTTGCTCCTTGACGTCTTTTAGATCAAAGCATGCTTCTTGCACCACAGTTTGAAGTCGTTCTAAATTAAGTGGGGCACTAGATCCATCAGGTTCGATTATTTTAATCTTGCCAGCAGCTTTTTGTGCCTCAGGAGAAATATTTTGTTTTGCGGCACGTTTGCGTGCTCGTTCTTCTCGGTAGATCACATAATTTCTAGCTGTCTTATGCTCTTCTGCTCGCATTAACGCAAGTTCAACTTGATCTTGTATATCCTCTATATGAATCGTGCCTCCCGAAGGCATTCTCCTATGGAAAGTAGTTACAACCTGATCTGTCATTTTCTCGACTGTTTTATGCACTCTGCTACTCGCTGCTGCATTGCCTCCTTCAACTGCTAGAAATGCCTTGGTAATAGCTACTGTTATTTTGCTTTCTTCAAACGATACTACCGTTCCATTTCGTTTAATAACCTTTATTTGGCCGGGTGCGGTTATAGCAATACTTGGATCTGTGGTCGATTTAACTTCTGGAATGCTTGTTGATCTTTCTTTTTCGAGTGTTTCGTTTGATTCTGTTTGCATCTTCACTCCAGGGATGTATTTCTTTGAGTTAAATTTATGAGCTGGTATTGCTCATATGGTTTTTAATTTATTCTATTTAACCAACCTATCTTCATAAACAAATCTAAATACCTTGGGTTACTTTGCCACGCATTTGTCAATGTTTAAATCAACTTGGTGGTATAGAAACCCTATATCTAGGGGTATTTATCCTGTAAAGGTACAAGATAATGCGGTTTATGTGGTAATGCAAGTAGAACACTATGGTTATATGCTGTGGATAACCCTGTATTTTTGATAATTCAAAAATTGGTAAGCTGCTGGGTTCTTAAATTGGTTTAAAAGCGAGTGGATATAATTTGTTGCTAGATTCCAAGCAGCAATTCCATCAGGGCTTTTTGACTGTGTAGCCGATTTTCGGCTGCCTCCCAGATCACTGTGTCCGGAGCATCTAGGAGTTCGGCGCTTATTTCTTCTCCACGATGTGCTGGCAAACAATGGAGATAGAGCACGTCTGAATTTGCGTAGCTGAGTAAGGTTTTGTTCAGCTGATACCTTTGAAATTTTCTCTTTCGATTGTCAGCCTCATGTTCTTGGCCCATTGATGTCCAAACGTCGGTAACCACCAAATCGGCATTTGCGATAGCATCATTAGGATCGCTTATCAGCTGTGCGCGTTCTTTGTTTTTTTCCAATAAAGTGTCATCTGGTTTATATTCGCTAGGACAGCAAATTCTTAGTTCGAAATCGAATTGTTTCGCCGCATTAATATATGAATGGCACATATTATTGCCATCTCCAAGCCAGCAGACTTTTTTCCCAGATATTTCTCCCTTATGTTCTTGGTACGTCAGCATGTCCGCTAACAGTTGACACGGGTGATACATATTTGTGAGTGCATTTATAACTGGAACTGAAGAATAGTTTGCGAATCGCACTGCAATTTCATGTTCGAACGTTCTAATTACCACCAGATCCACCATAGAAGATATAACTCTCGCTGAGTCTTCTATTGGTTCACCACGACCAAGTTGAGTATTCTCCGGGGTTAAAAAGATTGCGTTGCCCCCAAGATGTGAAATTCCTGCTTCAAAAGACACTCTAGTCCTAGTCGAAGATTTTTCGAAAATCATTGCCAATACTTTGTTCGGAAGTGTTTCATGCTTTTCCTTTTTCAGGGTTTGCATTTGTTTTAGGATAATAGCTCTAGAGATCAATGCTCTTAATTCCTCTGGCGTAAAATCTAGCAAACTAAGAAAGTGTCTAGGGAAATTGAACATGCTTAGTAGTCCTCAATTAGAGTCTGGAAGTTATTTATGGAGGCTCCTACAGCGCGACCTAGCGCCAAACCTTCTTCATTAGTCATTATCAAAGGAGGTAATAGTCTTATGGTTTTCTCAGATACCACATTTATCAGCAGGCCATCCTTAAGGGCGTAAGAAACTAAATCATTGCATTCATTATTAAGTTCAACACCAATCATAAGGCCTTTGCCGCGGATCTCCTTGATCATTCCTAGGTCATTGACGGAATTAACAAGCGAATCTCTTATGATTTTTCCGAGTTCAGTGGAACGACTGCAAAGCTCTTCATTTTTTATCGTTTCTAAAACAGCACTTGCAGCGGCGCATGCCAAAGGATTTCCTCCAAAAGTGGAGCCATGCTTACCGATGGTCAAAACTTCTGCTGCCGAACCTTTAGCGAGACATGCTCCAATAGGAACTCCATTCGCTAAACCCTTGGCAGTCGTAACGATATCTGGTGTCACTCCTAAACCTTGATAAGCAAAGTAATCCCCGGTTCTACCATTTCCGCTTTGAACTTCGTCGAAAATGAGCAGACAATTTTTTTCATGGCAAAATTCTCGCAGCTGCTTCAAATAATTCATATTTAAGGGAATGATCCCTCCTTCTCCTTGGATCGGCTCTAAAAGGATTGCTGCCACTTCTGAATGAGATTCAAGTTTCTCGACAATCTCGTCAAAATTGTTTCTTTTAGCCCGTATAAAGCCTGGAACCAAGGGTGCAAATCCTTCCTTAATTTTACCTCCGTCTGTAGCAGATAAAGTAGCTAAAGTTCTCCCGTGAAAAGCTCCTTCAAGAACTATTATTTCTGGGTTCTTAAATCCACGCTGATGGCCATGCATTCGGGCTAATTTTATGGCAGCTTCATTCGCTTCAGCGCCAGAATTTGCAAAAAATATGCTTTCCATTCCTGCGATGTTGGCGAGTTGGGAGGCTAGCAATTCCTGCTTTTCTATTTCATAGAGGTTAGAAGTATGGAGCAGCGATTCGGCTTGCTTTTTTATCGCATGCGTAACAGCTGGATGAGCATGTCCTAAATTTGTTACACTGATACCACATAAACCATCAAGATAACGTCTTCCTTTGCTATCATACAGATACGAACCCTGGCCGTGAGAAAAATTCACAGGTAATCTAGAATAGGTTTTCATTAGTCTCGATTTCATAAATTTGGCTTGTTGAGATTTGTCGAGAGAAGTTAGTTTGATTGGATAACTATAACCATAAGGCCAAGTTGCATGCAAATCCGTGTTTTTTTTCTTTGTTTTTGCTCAAACACCTATTAACATCATTAAAGTTTAAAAATTTGGGTTGGTTAAATGGATATTATTGAAACGATAGAGAATCAGGTTAAGGAAAATAAGATATTGCTTTATATGAAGGGGTCGCCTAACTTGCCTCAGTGTGGGTTTTCTGCAAAGACCGTTCAGGCTTTGATGGCTTGTGGAGAAAAATTTGCTTATGTAGATGTGCTATCAAACCCAGAAATTAGAGAGAATTTGCCAAAAATTGCTAATTGGCCAACCTTTCCGCAGCTGTGGGTGGAGGGTGAGCTTGTCGGCGGGTGTGATATTGTCATGGAGATGCATGCTAATGGAGAACTTCAGTCATTAATTAAAGATGCGACCTCTAGTTAAGGAGTAATTAACTCGAAGTCACTCTTTCTTGCTATTGTTTATTTTTTGTTGCAGCCTCAGGAATGCTGGTTAAGTTTTCAGTATAATTTTTAAGCCATGGTAATTTTTGTTTAAGTGGACACTCAATCATATATAAAGCAACTTGGCGAAGGAGCGAAGCTTGCTTCGCGCAATATTTCTTTAGCTTCGCTTTCGCAGCGCAACGAATTTCTGAAAAGGCTGTCGGAGGAATTATCTAATTCAAAAAAAATAATACTAAAAGCTAACCAAAAAGATCTTGTTGAAGCAGCAAATAAAGGTCTTAGTGAGTCGCTATTAGACAGACTAAGAATAGACCAGTCGGCTATTGATAGGATGATTGATAGTGTTGGGGAAGTCCTTAATTTGCCGGATCCGATAGGACAAATAGAGAATTTACGAAACATGCCCTCTGGCATTAAAGTTGGTCAAATGAGTGTTCCCATAGGCGTTATTGGGATGATTTATGAATCGCGACCAAACGTTACCATTGAGGCAGCAAGTTTGTGTGTTAAATCTGGGAACACCGTCATTTTACGAGGTGGGTCTGAGGCAATATCCTCCAATCAGTGCCTAGCCGAATGTCTTTCGACTGCGTTGGATCAGGCGAAATTGCCTGTTAAGGCTGTTCAGCTAGTAGAGACTGTTGACAGAGCAGCAGTTGGGAGTTTGTTAAAATTGTCAGAATGTATAGACCTGATCATACCCAGAGGAGGTAAGAGTTTGGTTGCTCGCATTGCAGAAGAAGCGCAGATACCTGTCATAAAACATCTCGATGGTAATTGTCATCTATATCTAGATCATGGTGTCGACTTGGATGTGGCACTTAAGGTAGCTATTAATTCTAAAACCAATAGATATGGCACTTGTAATACTATGGAGACGCTGCTCATCGCTGAGAGTTTAATAGATAATTTACTTCCGACTATTGTGAGTGAAATGTTCAGTCATGGAGTTGAAATAAGAGGCTGTGAGACATCGAAAAATATAGTACCTGAGATTACTCTGGCTACTGAAAATGATTGGTACGAAGAATATTTGTCACCCATTTTGGCGATTCGTATTGTTTCCGGAATAGAAGAAGCTATTGAACACATCTCTTTATACGGTTCTAACCATACTGATGGCATTGTTACTCAAAATCATCAAAGAGCAATGAAATTTATTCGCGAGATTGATTCTAGTTCCGTTTTGGTGAATGCATCAACTAGATTTGCTGATGGATTCGAATATGGTCTTGGTGCAGAAATTGGAATATCCACTGATAAGTTTCATGCGAGAGGCCCAGTAGGTGCTGAAGGTCTTACTTCCAAAAAATATGTTGTCCTTGGAAATGGCGAGATACGAAATTAGCCAGCAGGCATTTTAATTGTCGATCGGACTGTTCGGGGGGACATTTGATCCCGTTCACAATGGCCATCTTAAGATTGCTTCTGAGATGCTTCGTTTGTTAAATTTGTCAGAGTTGAGATTTATTCCATGTGCTTTGCCTTCGCACAGAAATTTACCTTTAGTATCCGCCTGTGACAGGGCTGCTATGTTAGACCTCGCGATTGAAACGGAACCGCGTTTCGTATGCGATCGTCGCGAGATAGATCGCATTGGTCCTTCTTTCACGATAGACACTTTAGTTGAAATTCGTAAAGAACTTGGTCCTTCTTGTCCTCTAATTTTTTTAATGGGAAGCGATGCTGTTCATTCTATAGATGCTTGGAAGCAATGGAAGCTGCTACTGAACTATACACATTTATTCATAGTTAACAGGCCGGGGGTGCCAATGAGATTTCCTAGTCATATTTGGGAATGGGTTAAAATGTATCAAGTTAGTAATCTTAGTTTTTTGGATTCAACCTCGAATGGACACATTTTCATAACACCAGCAAATGCACTTGAGGTTTCAGCAACTGAGGTACGTAACATGTTAGGCCGCCGCCTCCTTCACGTTAATCGGCTTTTGCCCTCTTCTGTTTTTGACTTTGTCAAACAAAATGATCTTTATTTAGAGCAATGGAATAATGAGAATCGGAAATCTTCTTTTGTTAAAAAAAGTGTATTAGCCAATGAAAACTGATCGATTACAGAAGTTGGTTATGGATTCGATATTAGATTTGAAGGCCCTAGATCCAGTCGTGATCAATGTATCAGAGCTAACTGATGTAACTGATAAATTGATAATTGCTTCGGGAACCTCCAATACACATGTTAGAGCTTTAGCGGAGAATGTTTGTAATAAAACTAAAGAGCTAGGCTTAAAACCGCTTGGTGTTGAAGGTAAAGAATCTGGTGACTGGGTTCTAGTGGATTTTGGTGATTTGGTGGTTCATGTGATGTTGCCAGCTACTCGAGAATTTTATTCTCTAGAGAAGCTCTGGAATTTTCGAGCTAAGAACCTTGTTGAAGATTGATATTTTTGCAATTGGGAATAGGCTGCCCAGATGGGTTAGTGAAGGTGTTGAAGAATATACAAGACGTTTGCCCGCAAATATCAATTTAAAATGGAATCAATTCCGCTTACAAAGCAAAGAAGGTAACAAAAATGCTGTAATTGCTCGGGAGAAGCAGGGAGAAAAGTTTTTGGCGGCGATCCCGGCAGGATCTAGAGTAATAGCTTTGGACGAACGAGGTGATGCTTGGTCTTCGAAGGGTTTGGCAATTACTTTGAGCAACTGGATATTTGATAGTGAGTACATCTGTATTTTGATAGGTGGTCCAGATGGATTATCTCCTAAATGCTTGGAACGAGCCGATGAGATATGGTCTCTCGCGCCCATAACACTACCCCATTTTTTAGTAAGAATTATACTTGTAGAGCAGTTATATCGCGCGTGCAGTATAAATCTCGGACATCCGTATCACAGAGAATAGTTTCATGTCGAAAATTTTATAGCTGTTAATGCGTAAAAATAATCAATTAAAGGATACTCAAAAAGAAGTTTTCGTTTTCGAAAAGCGAGTGTTTGTCTTAATTGCATTGGTTTTGATTTCTCTTGTCACCATTGCGATACGCTACTTTAATCTTCAAATAACAGAGTATGACCTTTATAGAACCGCGTCTGATAGGAATAGAGTGCATTTGCAACCAATTGTTGCAAATAGAGGGCTTATTTATGACAGAAATGGTGTTCTTTTGGCAGACAACAAACCTTTTTACTCACTCGTGGTTGTTCCGGAACTTAGTATTGATATTACTGAAACTTTGCGTCGAATTAGAGGTCTGATTGAATTATCAGTTACGGATGAAAGTACCTTTTTGCAGCGTCTTAAGAGAAGAGTTCCATATGAGGCTGTGCCCCTCAGGTTGCGCCTTTCTGAATCTGAAATAGCTATATTAGCAGTCCACCAGCAACAGTTGCCGGGAGTGCAGGTTGACGCCAGACTAGCTCGTTATTATCCGAAAGGGGCACTTTTTTCTCATTCTTTGGGCTATGTTGGAAGGATAAGCGAAGAGGAAACAAGAGAACTTGATCAAACCACCTATCGAGGAGCTTTTTTCATAGGGAAGGTAGGTATTGAAAACCAGTATGAGTCCGTTTTGCGTGGGCAGGTGGGCTATCAAAATACTGAGACAGATGCACATGGACGAGTCCTGAGATCTTTGGAGCGAGTAGACCCAAAAGCGGGGAAAAATTTAACTTTGCACCTTGACAGCTCGCTTCAGGAGGTAGCAGAAGAAGCGATGGGTAATCAGCGGGGAGCTTTGGTTGCGATCGATCCGTTAAGTGGTGGTATTCTGGCCTTAGTGTCTTTGCCAGCTTATGATGGGAATCGTTTTGTGGAGGGCATCAGTCAAAAAGAGTTCTCGAAAATTCGCAAATCAAAAGATGGACCACTTTTTAATAGAGCTGTTCAAGGACAATATCCTCCGGGATCTACCATTAAGCCAGCAATTGGACTAGCAGGATTGGAGGCGGGGTTGATTAATGCAGATACAGAGGTATCTGATCCAGGTTGGTACATGCTTCCTGGAGAAGATCGTTTGTATCGTGACTGGACTCTAAGGGTTCGAGGGACAGGCCATGCTCCTAGAGTTAATCTAGAAATGGCGATAGCGGAGTCATGTGATGTCTATTTTTATGATCTGGCTCGTCGACTTACCATAGATGGAATCAATAAATTTGTTGGGCAGTTCGGTTTAGGTAGTAGAACAGGGATTGATGTTCCAGGAGAAGCGAATGGTATTTTGCCATCTGCCAAGTGGAAGCGTAATACTCTTGGAGGACCCTGGTTTCCAGGGGAAACTCTCATAGTTGGAATAGGTCAGGGCTATACCTTGGCCTCCCCAATTCAGCTTGCGAATTTTGCGGCAATAATAGCGACACGAGGAAGACGATTTGTCCCAAATTTGGTTCATTTTATTGGTAATGAACGGGTATTTCCAAAAGAGCTGACTTCAGTGGCTGCTAAAGATGAGAATTGGGATTTAATTCATGATGCCATGCTTCAAGTCGTCCATGGTGAGCGCGGTACAGCTAGAGCAATGTCATCTAACTTAAAGTATATGGTAGCGGGGAAAACAGGTAC
>JAQWLX010000094.1 GCA_029247075.1 Halieaceae bacterium
GATCCAATTGCAATCAAAGAGGGCGCTAGTCCAAGAAAAATGATGTGTATAAAGGCAGATCCTAGTAGGCTGATGAAAAAACGATCGCCTCTAGTCGTGCTAATAGGTAAAAAGCCATTTTTTTCTTTAGTAGTTGGTCTAATGACTTCCATTATCGTAAATGCAGTCAATCCGATCGCGATCGCGATGAAGAAAATGGCGGTGGGTAGAGTCCATGCCATCCAGCTCATGAGATTCGTCCTAGTGTAAACCCCTGAGCTAGATGTTTTCTGACGAACCAAATAACGATGATGCCAGGTACGATGGTAAGTACGCCTGCCGCCGCGAGCACTCCCCAGTCAATCCCGGACGCGCTGATTGTGCGAGTCATAGTTACAACTATAGGTTTGGCACTGGTAGCTGTAAGTGTCCTTGCGAGAAGTAACTCAACCCAGCTAAACATAAAACAAAAGAAGATAGTGACACCGATCGCACTGCTGTTAATGGGAAGAAAAACCCTAAAGAAGAAGTAAACAAAACTGTGCCCGTCGACTCTTGCCATCTCATCGAGCTCGGTTGATACGCCGAACATAAATCCTTCGAGTATCCAAACAGAAAGGGGGATCGTGAACAAGCAGTGTGCAAGAGCCACTGCGAAGGGAGTATCGAATAGGCCGATTGCGGAATAAAGCTGAAAGAACGGCAGCAAAAAAACAGCGGGTGGCGCCATGCGATTAGTCAAGAGCCAAAAAAATAACTGCCTGTCTCCGAGAAATTGATAACGTGAGAAAGTATAGGCGGCTGGAATTGCAATGCTCACGGATATAAGAGTATTGATAAGGACATATGTAAGGGAGTTTAGAAATCCTTGATACCAAACTGGATTGGTCCAAATTTCGATAAAGTTATCGATGGTTGGATTGTTGGGAATGATTGAAAATTCGCCCAATATATCAGTATTCGATTGCAGAGCTAAGGTAAATAGCCAGTAGATTGGAATGAGAAGGTATAGACAATACAGTGCTAATAAATATTGGCTCAGAGTTCCTTTGCTTATTAATCTCTTAATCATGATTCGCCGTAATGCTCGCATAAAAGATCCAGCAAAAAAGCAAGGTAAACAAAAAATAGATAACGGAGAAAGCGGCTGCCGGCCCAAGGTCGAACTGACCAACAGCGATAGTGGCTAAATGCTGACTTAGAAAGGTAGTTGTATTTCCGGGACCCCCTCCTGTAAGTACGAAAGTCTCTGTATAAATCATGAAGCTGTCAATTAGTCGCAGGAGTACAGCGATAATTAACACACTTCGGAGTCTAGGAAGTTGAATATAGCGAAACACTTGCCAATCGCTAGCACCATCAAGCTTCGCTGCTTGGTAGTAGGCATTGGGTACTGAGGATAGTCCTGCAAATGTGAGTAAGGCGACCAATGAGGTCCAGTGCCAGACATCCATTGCTAATACGGTCAACCAAGCATCCACTGGGTTTACCGTGTAATTAAATGAAAAGCCCATCTGATTGAGAGTGACTCCGAGTAATCCGATATCCGATCTAGCAAAGAGTTGCCAGATTGTGCCAACTACATTCCAGGGAATCAGTAACGGAATAGCTAGTAGTATTAGCAATACAGAAGTCAACCAACCATCGCGGGGTATTCCTCTTGCTATCAGAATACCTAGAGGAACTTCAATTAGTAAAACACTCAGACTAAACGCAACCTGTCGCAGGAAAGCCTCGATAAAACGAGGGTCCTGAAGTGTCTCCTGGTACCATTGAAAACCCACGAAAAATCGTGTGTTAAAATCTAGTATGTCCTGAACTGAGTAGTTGATGACGGCCATTAATGGAACCACCCCACTAAAGGAGACGATGAGCACAACAGGAAGTACTCCAAGCCACGCTCTATTGTCTTTAATTTTAAACATCGCTATTTGCCACGAGTCGTTTATTGTTATGAAAAGTTAAATATTGCTTGAGATGGATTTCCACCTGTTCTTTTGGATGATGATTCAAGACACCTTTTATAGCAATTTCTCCTGCATTCGTTGACACCCAAGTAATACCGATTGGCTCTCCCAATGTCGTTCCAGTAAGGTGAGTCGTTTTTACTTGCCCTGATAAATCTCCGGGCTGACCAGAGTTTAATACGGCCCATTCGGGTCGAAATCCAATTTCCTTTGTGCCTCCTGTGTCTGGAGTCGTTGATCGGATGAATGTAGCAGAGACGAAATTCATGCCGGGGTTGCCGATAAAAGAGCCGACAAATTTGTGGTCTGGTTGTCGATAAATTGTATCTGGTGTAGCGATCTGCAATATATGACCTTGATCCATCACCGCAACACGATTGGCGAAGGTCAATGCTTCGGTCTGATCGTGTGTGACGTAGATCATCGTCAATTCTTCTTCTTTTTGGATTTGTCGAAGTGTATTTCGTAATTTCCATTTCATTCTCGGTTCCACGGCGGTGAGTGGTTCATCAAGAAGTACTGCTGAGAGATTCGGTCTTACTAAAGATTTTCCGATCGACACCAATTGTTTTTGAAATAACGAAAGTTCACCGATTCGACGATTACGAAGATTCTCCATTTCAAAGTGATTCATAATGTTTTTAATCCGTTCGTTAATGAATGCCGAATTAAATTTGCGCGCCTTGAGGGGAAACTCAAGATTTTCCTGGACCGTCAGCGCTTCGTATAGGACTGGAAATTGGAATACCTGCGCTATGTTTCGGTCACCACCCGATACCCGATTTACTGTCTCATTATCGAATTTTACGGAGCCAGATGTAGGTTCAAGTAAACCCGACAAAAGATTCAGTAGGGTTGTTTTACCTGCTCCTGATGCACCAAGTAGTGCAAACGCTTCACCATTTTCTATTTTGAATGAGGTAGTCTTAAGTGCCGGATCATTAGCACTGGGATACTGAAATTGGAGTTCTTCTATCTGTATTGAGGTCATATTTGCTTTAAAGGAAAATGAATGAGATCCCGTTTATGAACAAACACGTTTATGGTGTCGTCGATTGGAGCCTCTATCATGCTTGGGCGTCGGATGACCCAGGTTGAATTTGCAACGGTGCCATAGAGTATCGTTTCGTCTCCGCTGGTTTCTAATCCTCTTATCTTGAATTCAAAGCGTTCCGTCTCATGAGTAGAAATTTCGCGCGCTAGATATATGTGTTCAGGTCTGACAGCAGTCAACGGAGCTCTTTCGCCTGCCTTGGCATTAGTAGGGATGATATTGACTCCGGGATCGCTCATCATTTCCGCAGCTTCGATAGTCTCCGGGGATCTGTATACGTCAAGTATGGAGCCACTCTGCAGTTTAGCTTGTTCATGAAGTAACAGTGCCTCATCGCCCATAGCAAACGCATCTCGCGGATTGGATGTAGCGTAAATTATCGTGGTGCCCTTCGTATTGAATAGATTTCTTAGTTCAAGCGTGATCGATTCACGTAGCTTATAGTCGAGGTTTACGAAGGGCTCATCTAGCAGGAGAACCCTTGCGTCTTGTGCTAATGCCCTTGCGATGGCGAGTCGTTGTTGCTGTCCACCGCTCAGTTCGTTTGGCATACTTGAGAGAAGCCCTTCTAATCCGAGAGTGCACGCTAATTGGTGAGCGCGCTCCTTTAGCTCCAAAGTCGAAAACCCCTTATGTCTTAGGGGCGACAAAATATTCTGTTCCACCGACCAATTTGGATAATTTACGAAGTTTTGTACGACTAGAGCTATCGGTCGTTGTTGAGGTTTGGTAAGAGTGATTTCTTCGTTGTCCAATAGGAGCGAGCCTCGGGTCCGTGTTGGGAGTCCAGCGATAAAACGAAGAAGCGGAGTTTTACCAGAGTTATTACGCCCCAAAATAACCGTAGTAATCCCGGGTTTGAAATCAATATCAAAAGCCGGGGAATTGGATTCGATTTTTATATTCTTGAGTCTTAACATTTGTTAAATATGGTATACAGAAATCCTCTACTTGAACAACTTTGCTTGCGTTGGATTGAAAAGTTTTGTCAAGTTCTGTTCTCTGTTCTCTGTTTCCACTCAATAGCGCGGCTACATATAGCGCAATAGAAATAGCAAGTTGCACTCGCCTGAAGCAGATTTGTAACTTGTTTGCAAATCAGCGTACTCATTGCGCAAATCGCCCCCTCAATAAATTCTATATTTCCCGTGGCATTAGACATCTAGCGCTTATAAGGGGAGAAGTAAAACTTTAATCAATCTGATAAAGTCTAAGTTTCACATCAGTTGATTTGGGGAATCAAAGTGAGTGTGAAACAGTTTAGCTTGTATATTTTCCAGATAGCGTTTTTCAGTAGCAGCTTTGCTTCGGCACAGGTTGTTGATGAGCTTGCCATTAAAGAGCCAGGCATCAATTGGTTGAGTTATGGAAGGGATTATAGTGAGCAACGTTTCAGCCCAATTAGCAAAATTAATCGCAATAACGTAAATGAGCTTGGACTGGCTTGGTCATTTCTCTTCCCATCTGGGCGCGGAGTAGAGGCGACTCCCTTGGTTAATGAAGGCGTGATCTATATGACGACTGCATGGAGCGATGTTTATGCAATTGATGCGAAGAACGGCAAGTTGATCTGGAACTTTGATGCAAAGGTACCTAAGTCCCACTTGGCTAAAACCTGCTGTGGACCCGTTAACCGCGGCGTTGCACTTTGGCAGGGTGACAGCAGCAATCAACCCCAAGTTTTTGTAGGAACGCTTGATGGTCGTTTGATAGCGATAAACGCGAAAACAGGCAAGGTAAATTGGTTAGTCCAAACAGTGCCGGATGACAGTAATTACAGCTCAACAGGGGCCCCTCGAGTTGTTAAAGGGATGGTAATAATAGGGAACAGCGGAGGTGAACTAGGTGTCCGTGGTTATGTAAGTGCTTATGATGCCAAAACAGGTGAGCTCAAATGGCGTTTTTATACAGTCCCGGGCGACCCTTCTGTCCCTCAAGAGAACGCTATTCTGAATGTAGCACTAGCCACATGGGAGGGCGACTATTGGTACAGGCAGGGCGGTGGCGGTGGTACTGTTTGGGATGCTTTGGTATTTGATCCGGAACATAACTTACTGTTCATTGGAACTGGGAATGGATCGCCATGGAATCGGGACATTCGAAGTCCTGGGGGAGGTGATAACCTATTTCTTAGTTCTATTGTCGCACTAAGGCCCGATACAGGGGAATACATTTGGCACTACCAGGTAACACCGGGAGATAATTGGGACTATACAGCCACACAGCAGTTGGTTTTGGCTGACATTAAAATCAATCAAGAACTACGACCGGTCATCATGCAGGCTCCAAAAAATGGTTTCTTCTACGTCCTTGACCGTTTGACTGGAGAACTACTCTCGGCCGACCCATATGCCAAAGTCACCTGGGCTAGTCATGTAGATGCAGCCACAGGACGACCGGTTGAGACTCATTATGCCGACTATCAAAATAACGGGGGAAGTTATATTTGGCCGTCCCCTTTCGGAGCACATAATTGGCAACCAATGTCGTATAGTCCAAAAACTCAGCTAATGTACATTCCAGTGCAAAATATGCCGGGCTATTTCAGTGCTGACGAGCGACAGATAACACATCGCATCAATTACTGGAATACGGGTGTTGATTTCTACGAAGCAAGGCATCCTAAAAACTGGATCGCTGCAAAAGCATCAATCGATGCCTTAGTGTATGGAGAACTTATTGCGTGGGATCCAATTGATCGTCGCACGGCTTGGGCAGTGCGTCACTTGACAGCTTTCAATGGTGGAATCCTGAGCACCTCCGGAGATCTGGTTTTTCAGGGAAATCATAGTGGTGTTTTTACCGCCTATGATGCCAAAAATGGAGATAAACTTTGGCATTTCCAATCCGACGGTGCCATTCTGGCAGGGCCCATTAGCTACGAGATTGACGGCGAGCAATATATAGCCGTTGGCCAAGGGGGTGATGGGGTGGCGATGTTAAGCATTGGTGATGAACTTAAATATGAGAGAGCCGATAAGAATCGACTCCTGATCTTCAAACTCGGCATTTCTAAGTTTGATCACTTTGCGAAGATTGATAAACTTTCTGAGATACAGGAAGTACCGCAAGATGTCGAGTTAGATCCTGCAGATGTTGAACTAGGGGAGATTGTATATAGTCGCAATTGTGCAACCTGTCATGGACCCAGTGCTAAAAGTAGCGGTCTCATGCCAGATCTGAGATATATGAGTGAGCGGACTCATCAAGAGTTTATTAGTATCGTCCTGGGAGGTTCGAGAGTTCACAAAGGGATGATAGGCTTCTATGAGGAGCTTAGTCTTCAGGACACTGAAAGTGTGCATACGTATTTATATGCACAGCAAGCGGAGTTGCCCGCCAAACTAAAAATGACCACCCTGCAAAAGATCGAGTACTGGATTATGTACTGGAGCGCGAAATTGGGGGAACGTTTCCCACCATTGTTAAATGCCAGCAGAGCATTGCTGTATTAGTAAATTGAGCCTTAATGATTGCTTTTATTGGAGACGAATATAATGTGGACTCAGGATATAGTACTAATCCTTCTTAAAAACTGGGGATTCCTTTTGGGTTTTTGCGCCATTTTATGGGCGTTTTGTATGTTGATCAAGGACGCGAGCATTATCGATCGTTTTTGGGGGCCACTATGTGCTATGCCCAGTGTTTTCACACTTTGGCAGACCGACATTTATTCTCTTGAGGCATTGCTTTTGGTAACTTTATCTGTCATCTGGGCCTTGCGTCTGTCATATCATATTAGCACGAAGAACTGGAATAACGGCCAAGATGAACGGTATACAGAGGAAACCAGTCCAGCGTTCACGAGGGTCGGTTCATCTCCCTTTCAGACTCTAATTCTCGTTTTCTTTGGGCAAGCAACTCTGGCTTGGATAATTTCCGCGCCCGTTCAGTTTGGTCAGTTCTATTCCACTCCTATGGAGAGCGTTGATTTTCTTTCTACTTTCAAAGAACTAAACGTCTTTGTATGGCTTGGTTGCGGCATTTGGGCCATAGGGTTCATTGTAGAAATGCTAGGAGATTGGCAACTACGAGTGTTCAAGGCGAATCCGGAAAACAATGGAAAAATATTAGATCAAGGTTTATGGGCATGGACTCGTCATCCAAACTATTTTGGCGACAGCACGGTATGGTTCGGGTTATTTTTCGTTGCACTGGGTACACCTCTGGGAATCTACAGCCTCTTTGGACCGCTGGTGTTATATTATTTTCTTACACGTTTGACCGGTAAAGATTTAACCGAATGCGTCATGCTAGCTAAATATCCTGCTTACGTTGAGTACATTGATCGTACAAGTGCATTCTTCCCTCTTCCTCCTGGGCGCAGAGAGACTTGAGTGCGTTTTGCTACGTCTACATATTTTATCGAATTGCTTATAGTTGGTTGTCGATTGAAACTTTGAGCTACGCACTTCGATTGGGACAAAAATAACTGCAAACTAGAACGTTGCTAACCTAAGCATTTTGGTAAGTTATTAATGCGCATTAAGTTGCTATTCAAAGTCTAGATTTTCTATGTTTGTTTCATAGAAAAAACAGGCTCTGAAAAGGGGGCTCATAGACTAGAGAGGTCTTAGATCAATTATAGTTGAACTGTTATGTATCAAGCCGGCATCATAAATCAATATTGCTGACGGGCAGATGGGGGACGTTTTGCAAACAACATTGCAAGATAAAATAAAGCGTTATCAAGAACTCGGTTGGTGGAGTGATGAGACACTAACATCTTTACTCTCTCGGATCCTTGAAAAAACCCCCGACCAAGACGCCCTGATTGACCCGCCCAATAGGGAGCATCTGGTTGGTGGTGAAGCCAAAAGACTGACTTTCCGTGATGTAGATAAGCTTTCGGATGATTTAGCTTACCTATTCTACGAATCGGGCTTAAGCCAGGGTGATAAGATCGTAGTGCAAATGCCCAATGTGGTAGAAATAGTTTTAGCCTACTTTGCGGCAAGTAAATTAGGAATTATCGTCAGTCCGGTTGCCATGCAGTATGGCCAATTTGAATTGGCTCACATTGAGGGTGTTATTTCACCTAACGCTTATCTAGCCTTCAGTGAGTTCAGAGGCGAAATTTTCGGTGGAATACAATCGAAGTGCTTCCGAAAACAGTGCAAGACATTGATTATCGATGGAGCAAGTTGGATCGAGGAAGCTACCAATGATCGGTCAAGTTTTCACCGTCATTTGCTAAACATAAACACTAATGCCAACGATATCTTTACGATCTGCTGGACTTCGGGAACCACAGGTCGCTCAAAGGGAGTGCCCCGGAGTTACAACCACTGGCTGTCTTCAACGTTAGCCAGTGAGGATGCCATCAGACTAGATGTTGGAGCCACGATGTTGAATCCTTTTCCCTTTATAAATATGGCCGCAATCGGCGGATTTCTCTTCTATTGGCTTAGGCTGGGTGCCAAAATGATTCTTCATCAGCCCTTCGATGCCCAACTCTTGTTGTCACAAATCCAAGACGAGAAGGTGCAATACACGGTATTTCCTCCAGCCGTTTTGACGCAGTTACTCCATACGAAAGAGCAAATTAAAGACAATTACGATTTATCTTGTCTTGCTATAGTTGGTTCTGGTAGCGCACCGCTTACACCTGCGATGATCTCAGGATTCAAGTCGGAGTTTGGTGTTGAGGTGGTAAACATTTTTGGTTCGAATGAGGGAATGAGTCTGCTATCCGACCCTATCGACGTGCCTGATTCAAGCGAGAGGGCTAGCTTTTTTCCCCGTTTTGGGCGACCCGAATTTCATTGGGATAATAGGATTTCTACCCAAATTCGTACTAAATTAATTGATATCGAAACAGGACAGGAAATAATAGAGCAAGGGTGTATTGGTGAGTTCCTATTGCGAGGCCCCACTGTGTTTGACGGATATTATAATTCACCAGAGGATAATAGCGAAGCCTTTTCCTCAGATGGCTATTTTCGTTCCGGTGATCTGTTCGAGATTGTGGGTGATCGGAATCAATATTACCGTTTCGTTGGTCGAAGAAAGTCTCTTATTCTGCGAGGAGGAGTGAATATATCGCCTGAGGAATTGGATGAATTGTTGAGCCGCCATAAATCCATTGCTGAAGGCGCTGTAGCGAGTTACCCAGATGATGTTCTGGGCGAAAAGATCTGTGCCTTTGTGTCGCTAAGAGCTGGCAAAGACCTATCGCTTGATCAACTCAAAGATTTTATGCAAGATCTGGGGGTTGCCAAGTTTAAGTGGCCTGAGAGGCTTGAGATTCTT
>JAQWLX010000114.1 GCA_029247075.1 Halieaceae bacterium
TGTCACGAATGAGATGGTTATCGCTCAAGAGGAGATTTTTGGTCCGGTTCTTGTGGTCATAGAATATGAGACGGAGGATGAGGCGATTGATATTGCTAATAATTCTCCCTACGGACTTTCAGCTGGTGTGTGGTCAGGTTCAGAGGAAAAAGCGTTGGCTGTTGCTCGCAGATTGAGGACGGGAACGGTTACGGTGAACGGAGGTAATTACTACGGTGCGGATGCGCCTTTTGGTGGTTATAAGCAAAGTGGAATCGGTCGTGAAATGGGGCAGGAAGGTTTCGAAGAATATCTTGAGACCAAAACCATTGCCATAGGTGTATCATGAACAGTGTATCAGACGCCGTCTACGCTGTTACCGGTGGCGCGAGGGGATTTGGGTTCTCTATTACTCGCGTTTTACTTGATAAGGGTGCCAGCGTCGGCATCATCGCAAAAAATGAAGATTCGATCGAGAATGCTTTGGAAGAGCTGAATGCGGATTGTGTTTTTGGAGTCACCGCAGATGTCTCTGATTCATTAGCTATTCATGAGGCGTTGGCTGCTATATCGGATCATTTCGATGGCTTTGATGGGCTGATTTGTAACGCGGGACTCGCTCGTCCAAGTCCAATTGCAATGTTAGATTCTAATGATGTGCGTCTTCAGATAGAAACTAATCTGTTGGGAACGATTTTTTCCTGTCAGGCTGCGATTCCACTTCTTAGTCAGTCGAGCAATCCAAGGTTGATTACTATCTCCTCCGCATCTGCTTGTCATCCTGACGAGATGAGTCATCTATCCGTGTATGCGGCATCCAAGGCGGCGGTAGAGCGCTTTACTAGAGATCTGCGCGAAGAACTTCAGAGTGACGGTATTGGCGTTAGTTGTATACGACCAGGCGGTGCGGTCACAGGATTTGCTGATCAATGGGACCCGGACGCTTTTTCTGACGCTTTCGAAGCGTGGCGCGATCATGGAGAGTATATGGACACAGGTATGACCGTAACGGAGGTGGCTAACGCAGTCTGGTACTGTCTCAATCAGCCTGTCGGTACGGCGGTCGATTTGCTAGAGATAAGACCAAATCAACGGGTATCCAAATCTGTTTTCTGATGATGATGTTGTTCATATTCCAAAAAATGAGCATTAAGTCTTTGAAGAAAATTTAGCGGGGATCAATATGAATTTTGATGGTAAGACAATAATTGTGACAGGGTCGGGCGGCGGCATTGGTGAGGTTTACGCGCGAGGTTGTGCTCGGCAAGGGATGAATGTGGTTGTGGCAGAACTCAGTCAGGAAAAAGGCACCTCTGTGACCGACTCGATCAACAAAGAAGGAGGAAGTGCGATCTTTCAGGAGACTGATGTGGCGAATGAGGAATCGGCGCGCAGGTGTGTAGAGAGGACAAAAGATGCTTTTGGTAAAGTAGATTTTCTTATAAATAATGCGGCTATTTTTGCTGATATGCGAATAGAAGGTTATCTCACGGTAGATCTGGACTACCTTGAAAAATTTATGCGTGTGAATGCCCACGGTGCACTTATTATGACAAGAGCTGTCCTAGAGACGATGTCCTCGGGTGGTGGTGGCGCCATTATAAATCAGTCTTCTACCGCAGCTTGGATGGGGACAGGGTTTTATGGTGTAGCGAAACTTACACTAAATGGGGTCACACAATCCCTGGCGCATGAGTTAGCCCCGCATTCGATTCGTATCAATGCGATCGCACCGGGCCCTACTAAGACGGAGGCGCTTGAGAAAACTGCTGGGGATTACGCGAGGGAGATGGTTAAAAGTATGCCGATAAAACGATTGGGAGAACCAACGGATATGCTTGGAGCCGCATTTTTTCTTTTAAGTGACCAGGCTAGTTGGGTAACCGGACATATTTTGAATGTGGATGGTGGGCAATTCATGAGACCCTAAAACAAGACCTAGTCGCATTGATTAAATATGTTTGTTGGTGAAACTCATGGAGAAAGCTTGATGTTTAAGTGGCACTATTGTCGTCGTCGGGTCAGCGATATTGAAATGCACTATGTCGAAAGCAATCCTGATAAGCCTGATCGGCCTCCGATTATTTTATGCCATGGGTTTCCTGGCCTCTGGTTTAGCTGGCATCGTCAGATTCCTGCATTGACGGCCGCAGGTTACCGGGTGATAGCGCCTGACATGCGTGGTATGGGGCTGACCGATATTCCAACTGACTACAACGAGTACAGTGTGGATCATATTACCTCTGACCTATTTGGGCTGATGGAGGTTTGTGATATTGAAAATGCGATTTTTATTGGGATAGATTTCGGTGCTTTTGCTATACAAGATTTTGCGTTGAGACACCCTGAAAGGGTCGCTGGATTGATCTGTTTGGAGAATCCTGCTGCCCCGCATAATCCTGACAAGAAACCCCTCACTGAGTATCGGGAGATGGGTGAAAAGCATTTCCTGCATATTGAATATTTTCGAATTCCACCTCGGGCAGACAATGAACTTGCGGCATCTCCAAGAGAATTTTTGCGCAAGGTCTTCTGGTATTTAAGTGGCGACGCCAACTACTTCGACGTATTCAATCACCCTCCCGGCGCCAGTTATCTAGATGCCATGAATGAACCACCACCATTGCCATGGCCATGGCTGAGCGAGTTAGAGTTGGAGTTTTTCGTCTCTCATTATGCGAGAACCGGGTTTACCGGTGGCTTGAATTGGTATCGATCTATGGACTTGAAGTGGGAACAGAGAAAACCATTCGAAGGGGTGCAGGCCGACGTCCCCGCTTATTTTATTGGAAGCGAGCGCGATGTTGATCTCGAGGGTTTCCACGGGGAAGATCCAATAGCACTCATGAGAGCTATTTTTCCTAATCTAAAAGACGTGGCCATGATACCTAAGGTTGGACACATGATGCCGTTCGAAGCCTCCAACGCACTTAACACACATCTTCTCAAATATTTGGCCGAGCTAAATACTCTTTGAGTCGTCAGCTCTGTGACAAAAACGATCTCGTCCTAATTTAGCGGTTTGTTTGAAAGACCGTTTATCTTATATTCTAGGTGAAATGGTTGTCTAATAGGATGAAAATGAAATCTATACCTGAGAGTCATATCGATATAGTTAAGGAGGAGGCCATCGGGATTGTCAGCACACTTAGAGAAAGCGATGGCCAGCTTTCAAGCAACCCAGTAAGCTTTCTATTTGAGAAAGGATTTGTGCGCTTTAGTACGCTCAAGGCGCGGATTAAATATAAAAATCTGGTCTGTGATAATCGTATTTCGTTTTGCGTGGTAAGTAGTCAGGATCCGACGCGTTATATTGAGATACGTGGCAAGGCGCTTTTAGAGGATGATCCAGGCGGCTTATTTCAAAAAACACTTTGGAAGAAGATGACTGGTGAAGATGATTTTAATTTCGATCCGCCAGGTTCTGAACGAGTAATCGTGACAGTCGTTCCAGAGCAAGTCTCAGCTCCGCTTCTGTATGGTGGACAGATGAGTCAGTATGCACAGACAAATGATTGAGTTCGAAACTTCTCTTAAATATTAATAAAGCTTTTTTAATTGTGTTGAGGGATATACCTAAGTGAAATTCAAACAAAGTGCCGATAGTGTAGAAGAATTGATTGCGATGCGTCCTGGTGCTGAATGTATTCAGGCCGCAAACGCGTCACAGGCAATACCGATAAATGAATTTATTTCTATGTCTCCAGGCTCGTCAAATTCTTACTTGTTACACAATGCATCTGGTCGAATTATTATCAATACCGGGATGGGTTTTGAAAGTCATACCCACAAACGACTTTTCGACCAGGTTAGTGGCGCGTCGACAAAATACATTCTTCTTACGCAGGGTCACGTGGATCATGTTGGTGGTGTGGCCACATTCCGAGAGCCAGATACTTTGGTTGTTGCTCAGGAAAACAATCAAGCTTGCCAGGCAGATGATGCTCGTATTGGTGTTGTCCGTATCCAGCAGAGTTACATCTGGTTTTCTCATATTATAGATCAAGCGGTTAAAGCAGCTGAGGAAAATCCTGCACATGTCACTCAGGATATCCCCATTCCCGATTTAGTGTTTAGAGATACTCATGAACTTGATCTAGGAGGGATTCGTGTCGAGCTAATTTCGACACCCGGAGGTGAGACACTGGATAGTTTGATTGCCTGGCTACCGCAGCACAAGATTTTATTTAGTGGTAATTTGTTTGGAGCATTGTTCCCTCACTTTCCAAATTTTAATACTGTTCGCGGTGATAAGTATCGAATGCCCGAAAAATATCTTTCTTCACTTGATACTGCCCGATCACTTGAGCCCGAAGTTCTCATCACCGGGCATGGCGAACCGGTTTATGGTTCTTCCCTGATCCGAGATTGTCTGGATCGATTGGAAGCATCGGTCGAATATGTGATGAAAAAAACGCTAGATGGGATGAATCAAGGTATAGATGTTTTTACCTTATCTAAACAGATCGTACTTCCCAAGGAGCTAACTGTTGGTCAGGGGTATGGCAAGGTTGATTGGGCGGTACGCACTATATGGGAAGCGTATATGGGGTGGTTCCATCGTATGTCCACAACTGAGCTGTATTCGCATCACCACAGAGAAATATATGAAGATATTTTATTGGCAGCAGGGGCCGACGCGCTGTTGGAAAGAGGTGAGCAATGTTTAAGAAAAGGAGAGTATCTTTCTAGTATCCAGCTTGCGGAAATCGTGCTTAGCAAAGAAGAATCTCCTCGCGCTAAGGATTTGTCGATCCAGGCTCACACAGCCTTGCTTGAAAATGAGAGCGAAAACTTCTGGCTTCGAGGATGGTTGCAGCATCAGTTACAGACCCTTACCTCTGGTTCTAAGTAGTCGTGGATAGAATCAATAACTTAATTGAGATCGATGATCTTTTAAGTCCCAAACTTTCCAAATCACAGACTGAAATTATTGAAATGATGAATGCTGTTCCCGTCAGCCTCGAGGAAAATATTGTTCTTGATACTGCTCAAAAGAGTACTGGGCTGACTGACTTTGGCGATCAAGGATTTAAAGAGCGCCTGAGAGTTCAGCTTCTTAGTGTGTCAGAAGATCAGAAGCTCAATAATCTAGGTAGAGCGAGTATTTTTGCTGACTGTGCGCGCTATGCCAGTAATCGCCTCTTGTTCGAAGATTTTCTAAAGCGACACCCTGAAATTCTAAATGAAGAAATTTCCAACCCAATCATTGTAGCGGGCTTGCCTAGAAGTGGCACGACACACCTTTTGAATCTATTGGCATCAGATAAGCGGTTACGCTCAGTACCTTATTGGGAAAGCCGAGAACCTCTTCCGCTGCCAGGAGAAAGTCCTACTTGGGATAATTCTGATCCTAGATACCAACGTTGCCAAGCGGCATGGGAGCAGCAAGATGCAATGTTACCATTGCTTAAAGCTATGCATGACATGTCGCCAGATCACGTACATGAAGAGCTTGAATTGGAGAATCTTGATTTTTCCTCCTATAACTTGGAGTGGCTCGCGCATGTGCCGCGGTGGCGAGATTATTATTATTCTCATGATCAGACTCCTCACTACGCTTACATGAAAAATGTATTGAAAGCATTGCAGTGGCTTCGAGGTGGAGACAGATGGGTTTTAAAATGTCCTCAACATATGGAGCAGCTCCCCGTGCTATTAAAGACATTTCCTGATGCTTCGGTGGTCTTGACACACAGAGATCCTGTGGCAGTGATCACATCTATTGTGACAATGTTGGCCTATGGCCAGCGACTAAAGTGCTCACAAGTTGATGCTAAGACGCTTGTGGAATATTGGGCTGACAGGATTGAGCGACTGTTAAAAGAATGTGTTCGAGATCGTTTTAATTTTTCGGATGGAAAGATAATGGATCTGCCTTTCCAGGAATTTATGGATGATGATCTTGGCGCGGTAAAAAAGATATATCAGTTGGCGGGATTGGAGTTTAATGAGACTTCCCACCACGAACTAAGTGCTTATATTGACAATAACCCTCGCGGGAAATATGGACGCGTAGTCTATCACTTAGAACGTGACTTCGGTGTTTCACCACTTAATTTGCAAGAACGATTTTCATTTTATTACAAGCATTATCAGGTTAAAGAAATCTACTAGGGTTATACATGACTGAAACATTAAAAACGGCAGTGGTGACCGGTGGGTCACGAGGAATCGGGCTGGGTGTTGTCGAAGCCTTGCTAGATCAGGGTTTTAAAGTTTTTTCCCTTTCCAGGAATATTTGTCAAGAATTAAATAATGAAAGACTCGTCAGCATAAAATGTGATGTGGCTAATGAATCAAATCAAGTGGACGCATTTGAGCAAATTCGAGAAACGACTTCGCGGTTAGATGCATGTTTCATTAATGCTGGAGTGTGTGGTGTGAGTCCTCTCCTGGAAATGGACACAGATGAATGGGAAAGGGTGCTTAGCACTAATCTTACCGGTGCTTTTTATAGCCTTCGAGAGGCAGGCAAGTTTATGCGAGATTCGACTTACGGTGGAAACATAGTTGCCTGTTGCTCTTTATCATCTTTTAAGCCCGAAAATATGATCGTTCATTACAACGCCAGCAAGGCGGGGCTGAGAATGCTGGTGGAAAGTGGGGCACGTGAACTTGGACCTTATAACATTCGGGTCAATGGGATAGCGCCGGGCCTAACTAAGACTGATCTAATAGCTGGGACCGAAAATATTCCTGGCTATCTAGAGCGCGTTGCTAAAAGAACACCGCTGGGAAGAATTGGAGAGGTGAATGATGTGATACCTAGCATCCTTCACCTTTTGTCTGATCAGTGGGTTTCAGGTCAGGTATTGATTGCAGACGGAGGATTGAGCCTTGTCACGCCCACTGATCCTTTGGAGTAGCGTTTTACTGCGTGGCGTCGCTCCATAGGCCGTGCCAGAACTGCAGTAGGGGTTCGTTAGTACCAATAATAAGATCTTTTTTGCTTGCCTCTAGGCCTTTTTGACAGTTTATCGCGGCACTTAAATCCTCTTCCTCAAATACTTTCCCTCCGAATTCATAGCCGTTTCTAGCGGCTTCTTCACTTGCATCAGGATGGGCCAATCCAATATAAGAAACGCGCGTAGAATTGGGTTTTTCGCCAGGGTCAGTTCGAATCATTTGTGCGCCTGACGCATTAACGATAACCATGACGCCAGGATATAAGGTGTAGGTGCAGGATCCTTCGACAGTGCTTGGCCATTCGTGCTCTGGCAGATTTTCGAGTCTCACAATAGAGAGTAGGGGGAATGCCCAGCGACTGCATCGTTCGAATGTATCGAAGATAGAAGATCCGGATAAGACTTTTGCCACCGTGTCTCGATGAAGGGTGGCAAAGTGATAACTCTCTAGGCTAAGGTTGTTGATTAACTTCCAGTTGGCAGCAACTTCGTATTCTTTTCTCTGTATGAATCTATAGTCTTTAAGTTTAAAGTCAGTCAGCTCCGAAGCGATTTCACTAAAGCCCGCATCCTTTGGGCTTAGCTTCATATGTTCGGTTAATCCCACCAGGACGATACCGCATTCTTCAGAGACAGCTAACTTCACCAGGGAGCATTCTGATTTGTCGGTGCTGAAACATGATTCTTGGGGGCGACCAGTGAGGTTGCCATCCATGCTGTAAGACCAGCCATGGAACTCACATGTAAGCTTCCTATTCTTACCGATCCCTTTGGCTACTTTTGCGCCTCTGTGAGCGCAAGCATTAATAAATGCTCTCAGTGTCCCTTCATGGTCTCTGGTCAACACTATCGGAAAATTTAAAACCTCTAGTGCAAGGTAGCTATCGGGTTTAGAGATTTCCGAGGAAAAAGCCACAGGTTGTGGGATGTTCAGGAATAACGCATCTTTTTCGATGAGAAAATGCTGCTCATCAAAGAAAAGTTTTGCCAATACCGTGATTTCTTCTTCTGCTAGATCGCTTTTCTTCCCGTGATAGTTCTTTAGAAGACGACGGTTCAGTTTGTTCGCCGCTTGTCTTTCCATAATATTATTTCTCTCTATTGATGCACTGCATACTTAATATCTGTTCCTATCATTAGCTTTCGTAGTTTTGGTGTTTGCATTAGCCATATTATTGCTCTTGATTACCAACTTCGCAATTTACCGTTTTAGATTACAGGGGGAGTTTTGCTTGTTTTAAGGTCTTTACATGGGGGTGCAATGTGGTTTAAGTTGTTGAATATGTGAAAATAGGTCGTAAGCGGCTACTTAGGGTCCACAGGATTAGGGGTCAACTGCGCGCGTTTTGGTTCGAGTCAGAGCCCTTAATGCTTGCAGGATAAGGGAACACCAAGGGTTAGACCTAAAAAAATAAAAAAGAGGGGAGCAATTATAGTGATTAATCAAAAGACAAAGATCAGTTCCGCGCTCACTGCATTTGCGGTGATGTGTGTTACCGCTTTTATGGGTTCCATGGCCCATGCGCAGCTAGAAGAAATCGTTGTAACAGCGCAAAAGCGAGAAGCATCACTTCAGGATACACCTATATCCATAACCGCGTTTGATGCAGCTGCTATTGAGGCGGAGGGTATTTTCGACGTGAGGGATATGGGTCCTCTTGCCGTTAATGTTCAGATAAATAGTCAGCCGGCTAGCGAAGATAACATTGGTTTGAATATTCGTGGTGTGGGTGAGGGCGAGACGCATCTTTTGGCTGAGCCTACAGTTGGTATTTATGTTGATGGTGTTTATATCGCCCGAATGACGGGTGCTCTATTTGAGGTAGTGGATCTTGAGCGTGTAGAGGTGCTGCGAGGCCCGCAAGGAACGCTCTATGGTCGAAATACAATCGGTGGTGCGATCAACCTTATTACCGCTAAGCCTTCAGAAGACTTTGGCTTTAAGCAGGCATTTACTTATGGGAACCGTAACCGTTACCGATCTAATACCACGGTGGATACGGGACTGCTAGCTGGCGGATGGTCGGCGAAATTTAGCTTTAACAAGTCTGGACATGGTGGTTTGTTGGATAACGACTATCACGACAACAAATTGGGTAAAAAAGAGTCTGAGGCATGGCGTATGGCGTTACGTTGGCAGCCGAATGAAGACTTTACCCTGGATTTCACTATTGATGAGACCAACCGACTAAGTAACGCAACGTTGAACCAGCTCACGGGTATTCGTCAGCCCCATGCCTCTATGGGTGGCGCTATCACTCAGCAGGCTGTAGCTGCTTCGAGTCCCAATAGATTGAGTTCTGTGCCTGCCTACTTTTCTGGTGGCATGGATTCAACGTCAGACATAGAAATGTATACCCTGACCGCCGAGTGGGACCTAAACCCGGATATGACCGTTAAGTACATCGGCTCCGCGCGGGAGTGGAATAGTGGTACTACAGGAACGGATTTTGGATCCTTTCCTTCTGATGGCGCGACTGTGATGAATGATCCCGCTGGTCCTGCGGTCGGCACCTTTGTTCCTGCGGGAGATATGGTGTCACTTTTTTATGCCAACCGAGTATCTGATAATAAGCAAAAATCTCATGAAATTCAGATATTAGGCAATTTGGCCGATGACACAATTGAGTATGTATTGGGTGCCTATTTCTTTGAGGAGCAAAGTAATGAGGTGAACCCGCAGCAATTTGTGATGCCTGCGGCAATTGCTCTGGGGCAATCAGATATAATCACGCAGAACTTCCTTTGCGGAAACAATCTTCCTCTTTATGTGGCCTTAGGGGTATTGCCCCCCGGTTTTCCTGGTTCCACTCCTAACCCTATGCAGTGTATGGGAAAAGACGTGGTTCTTAGTGCACCAGATTTCAGGTACGGTTCGGACTTCGAATCCCAGGCATTTTTTGCTCATCTCACCTGGAACGTCAGTGACCAGCTTTCGGTCACGTTCGGTGCGAGACATACCGAAGACGATAAGTATGGCTATGTGGTCAACACGGGACTAGATGAAGAGGCGCAAAATGATTTCAGTAATTCTAGTATTTCAGCGAATATCACTTTTCAACCAAACGATGACTTCATGGGTTATTTAACCTATTCAGAAGGTTATCGGTCAGGCGGTTATACTCCTCGTGCTGGTACTGGAGCACAGTTTGCGAAAGGGTATGATGAGGAGACTGTGACTAACTATGAAGTGGGGATAAAATCAGAGTGGTTAGATTCGAGAGTAAGACTGAATGCCGCTTACTACTATTTAGAGTATGAGGACAAGCAGGTAGCAAGCTTCCAGGCAGGTGCTGCAGGAGCGACATCAACGATTCTTAATGCCGGTTTGCTTGATATAGATGGCTTTGAGATAGAGTTAACCGCTCAATTAACAGATGCGATGCGTCTGAATTTGAACTATGGGCAGGTCAATCTGGATTATGAGGAGTTCATTACTCAGCGTCAGGATCCTGTTACCTCATTCCCGTGTAACCCATTTGGCGTACCGTGTGGCGTTAGCTCAGCCTATGACCCCTTAACCGGAAATGACAATATTGCTGATATCGCTAGTCAACAGCAGGCTCCAGACAGCAATATGAGCGCTATTCTCTCCTATCAGTTTCCGTCAACTGGTTGGGCTAATATAGAGGGTCGGGTTTCGGTTACATACCGGGATGAGTATTCTTTCCATCCTCAGTTGGTATTGTACGATTCGACTGATTCACAGACTCGTGTAAATGCGAGATTGACCTTTTCGGAGATCGCAATGGCGGGTGGGCAGTTGACCGTTGCAGCTTGGGGTAAAAACCTTGGCGATAAAGATCATCGAGAGTGGGGAATTGACTTCGCTGCTTTGGGTCCAATCGTTAATAATTATCTCGAGCGCCGAAGTTTTGGTGTAGACGTAATCTGGCAGTACTGATGTCAGTAGGCTTTTAGTTAAACAGAGAATGCAGAAGGGCGGCTTTGCCGCCCTTTCTATTTGAGGATTTATCAATGCACCAGTGGGCTAGTGCTATCGCTAGGCGAAGCTTCTATCTAACATCATTTGTCACTCTATATCGTTGAATGGATTCGTTTAGTTTTAAGGCTATTGAAGAAGTTATCTTCTCGAGAGGGGCTGCGTTAGATTTATCAGAGTACTGCCTGCGCTTAGGAATGACCCGTCCAATTTTTGTTACAGACCCTGGGTTAGTGCAGATTGGACTAGTGTCTCCGATCTTTGAAAGGCTAGAATCAGCTGCGCTTGAACCGCAACTTTTCGACCAAGTTAAGGAAGATCCTCCCGAAGAGACAGTTTGTGATGGGCTTGACTTTGCTCGAAAAACTGGTGTGGACGGTGTGATTGGCTTCGGTGGTGGCAGCTCAATGGATGTTGCGAAGGTCCTCGCGGTCTTATTGGGAGGGGATCAAACTCTCTCTGAATTATACGGCGTAGATCAGGTAACCAATTCGAGATTACCCTTAATTCTTATTCCAACCACAGCGGGAACCGGGTCTGAAGTAACACCTGTCGCGGTCATTACGACTGGTAAAACGACCAAGGCGGGTGTCTCTTCATCTGTTTTGTTGCCAGATATTGCATTGCTTGATCCAAATCTAACGTTGGGTCTGCCTTCAAATATTACAGCGATGACCGGTGTCGATGCGATGGTACATGCAATAGAAGCGTATACCTCAAGACATAAAAAGAATCCGATATCAGATGGCCTTTCAGTGCAAGCCTTAAAATTGTTATCGGAGAATATCCGGACTGCGGTTAGTGATGGAGAAGATTTAGAAGCGCGTGAAGGCATGCTCTTGGGTTCAATGTTAGCCGGTCAGGCTTTTGCGAATTCGCCGGTCGCCGCCGTCCATGCGCTAGCCTACCCACTAGGTGGGCATTATCATATTCCCCATGGGCTTAGTAATTCTCTGGTATTACCCGCTGTCCTTGAATTCAATATGCCTGAGGCCTACCAATTATATGCCGAATTGGCGGAGGTCATAACTCCAGAGGCTGTAGCAGGCAGTCTGGAATCAAAAGCGATGTCCTTTTTAGAGTCGATGTGCCAGATAATACGAGACGTTGAATTACCACCGACCTTGGATAAGGTAAACATTCCTGAGACTGACCTAAAGATGTTAGCTGCAGAAGCGATGCTACAACAAAGGCTTTTAATTAATAATCCACGGGAAGTGACTGAAGAGGATGCGCTAAATATTTATCAGTCGGCGTATCGATAAATTATGGCGTCTATACAAATACCATATCGTACGAGTTACCGCTTTTTTTATTCCCTAACTACCCGTTGGGCGGATAATGACGTTTATGGCCATGTTAATAACGTGATTTACTATTCCTATTTCGACAGTGTTGCCAACCGCTACCTAATAGAAGAGGGGGGACTGAACATTGGGACCGGTGAGGTGGTGGGCTATGTGGTTAGCTCAGGTTGTGAATACCATTCTCCAATCACCTATCCGGAAGAAATTGAGGCAGGTTTGCGTGTAGATAAGCTTGGTAACAGCTCAGTCAGGTATGGTATTGCAATATTTCGCAAAGGCGAATCCTCTGCAGTTGCACACGGATATTTCGTGCATGTTTTTGTAGACAAGCACGAACAGAAGGCCGTACCTATTCCTGATGATCTCAGATTAGCCTTAGATAAAATCAAACTATAATACTCGTTTTAATTGTCTTTTAAGCGACAGAACTAGTCATTTCATCAGTAAGAATTAAGAGTCTTTTATTTTTCCTCCGTTTCAGGTATCAAGTGAGAGAGTATTCTTGAATAGCTGACCGGGAATAATCTCGATAAAGCTGATATAAAGTGCGCATCAGCGCCTATTAATAAGCGTTTCTTTCTTTTTTGAATCGCCTTAGTGATTTTTCGCGCCGCGTATTCGGGAGAGGTTCTCGCCACAGTTTTGAATTTTTCCGCTTTTTCCTCTCGGCTCATGTCGTTTATGGTTCCCCGGGAGTTGCGAGCTATATTAGTATCTATACCCCCTGGATGGACACAACACACATGCACAGATGTCCCCTCAAGCTCCTGTCTAAGAGATTCGGTGAATCCTCTCACCGCGAACTTTGACGCGTTGTAGGCTGAAACAGTTGGTAGGCTAACCATTCCAAAAACTGAAGAAATATTCACGATATGACCTTTTTCAGCTTGCTTAACAAGAGGTAAGAAAGTCTTGCATCCGTACACGACGCCCCAGAAATTTATATCCATGAGCCACTTAAAATCCTCCACAGACATTTCTTCAAATGTTGCACCAAGACCAACCCCGGCATTGTTAATAATAACGTCTAAATATCCGATATCACTATTAACTTCGGATGCTAGAGTCTCGATAGCTGATGGAGAGCTGGAATCAACTACTCTAGTGTTATGGTTCGCGGTTGTATTGGTTAAGGATAAGACTGTTTCATTGAGCGAGGCTTCATTAATATCTGAGAGCCAGACATGGCAACCAAGCCGATTTAGTTCGATGGCGAGTGCTCGTCCGATTCCCGATCCAGCTCCTGTGACTAAGGCGAACTTTCCCTCGAAATAAGACATTTATGAGTTCTCTTGTTTAACAATCTTTTTGGGATGGTCCGGTTTTTTGCTCAGCAAATGCACTTAGAACTTCGGGCGGCGCCTGAACCAATTCTACCAGAACTCCACAAGCACCAATGGGAAAGAAATCGTTCCCTTTTGGATGAATAAAGCAGACATCAAAACCACTAGCCCCTTTTCTTATTCCGCCAGGAGTAAATCGAACGCCGGTTTCCTTCAGCCACTTTACTGCATTAGTAAGATCATCCACCCATAGGCCAATATGATTAAGAGGCGGTTCATGGACTTTTGGTTTTGCCTCTTGATTAAGCGGTTGCATCAAGTCCATTTCCACCTTTAACGGTCCAGCCCCAATCTCGCAAATATCTTCATCTACATTCTCTTTTTCGCTCTGAAAAGTGCCGATCATGCTTAGCCCCATAACATCTACCCAAAAACGCTTAAGTTGTTGTTTATCAGCGCTCCCCACAGCAATTTGTTGGATCCCAAGGATTTCGAATGGCCTTTCCTTAATCATTTACTATAATCTGTCGTTTTAATGAGGAGATTTGGATAGTAGCTTTTTACATAAATTGATGCGAGTAAAAAGATATCAGTGCGATCAATTAACTTGTTAGCTGGACAGTAGTCTAGTCATCTAATAAAATTGCTTGGATATTTTGGTGGTTAGCGCGGCCGGTCAGTGGGACTATAAATATCAAGTTTTAATCGGAGCGAGATACGGTTAACGATCTCGCTTTTTTACGGTCGTGCATTCTGGCTATACGTCAGCGGATATGGAGGCTAGCTTGTCCAGCAAGGCGGTTCTCGCACTTGAGGATGGCAGCGTTTTCAAAGGCACGTCAATAGGTGCTGATGGTGCGACTGTCGGCGAGGTGGTTTTCAATACCGCTATGACTGGCTATCAAGAAATTCTGACTGACCCATCCTATGCTCGACAGATAGTTACTCTCACTTATCCCCACATTGGTAATACTGGCACTAATCTTGATGATGAGGAATCAGAACGAGTTTGGGCTGCGGGCCTTGTGGTTAGGGATCTTCCGCTTATCGCCAGTAATTTTAGAAATCAGTTAGATCTATCAAGTTATCTAATCAAAAATAAAGTGGTCGCTATATCTGAGATAGATACGAGGCGTCTTACACGTGTATTGCGTGAAAAAGGATCCCAGAAAGGTTGTTTGCTGGCAGGTAAGAATATTAGTGAAAAGTATGCGATAGATAAGGCTATAGAGTTCGTGGGATTGAAAGGAATGGATCTTGCCAAGAAAGTAACGGTATCGAGTCCCTATGAATGGATTAATGGTAGCTGGACTCTAAATTCATCCACTGAAAGTAAACAATCAGAAAAACTAAAGTTTCATGTCGTTGCGTATGATTTTGGTGTGAAGCGTAATATTTTGCGCATGCTTGTAGATAGAGGTTGTCGAGTAACTGTTGTCCCGGCTACTACCTCAGCTGAAGATGTAGTTTCGTTAAAACCAGATGGTGTTTTTCTTTCAAATGGACCGGGTGATCCAGAGCCATGCAAATACGCAATTAGTGCGATTCAAGAAATTTTGTCTCTAGATATTCCAGTATTTGGTATCTGTCTTGGTCATCAGTTGCTGGGCCTTGCAAGTGGCGCGGTGGCAACAAAAATGAAATTTGGTCACCACGGTGCGAATCATCCAGTTCAGAGCTTAGAGGATGGTTCAGTACTAATTACTAGTCAAAATCACGGTTTTTCGATCGATGAGCAAAGCTTACCTGATAATTTAAAAGTAACTCACCGGTCTTTATTTGACGGGACACTCCAGGGATTTCGTCGAACTGATAAAATGGCTTTTAGTTTTCAAGGTCATCCAGAAGCGAGCCCTGGACCGCATGACTTGGCAGAGCTGTTTGATCACTTTATATATTTGATCAATAAATCAAAAAGAGAATCGAATTAAATTATGCCAAAGCGATCAGATATTGAGAGTGTACTAATACTCGGAGCTGGGCCGATCGTAATCGGTCAAGCTTGCGAATTTGATTATTCGGGAGCGCAAGCTTGTAAGGCACTTCGTGAAGAAGGTATTAGAGTTATTTTGGTTAATTCAAACCCAGCGACGATTATGACTGATCCGTCTATGGCGGACTCAACTTATATAGAGCCTATAAATTGGCAAACAGTAGAGCGAATTATTGCTGCTGAGAAGCCCGATGTGATTTTGCCAACAATGGGAGGGCAGACCGCTCTTAACTGTGCTTTGGATCTAGCGCGAGAGGGAGTCTTAGACAAATATAATGTGGAAATCATTGGTGCTTCAAAAGAGGCTATAGATAAGGCTGAAGATCGAGAGCTTTTTGTTAAGGCTATGGCTCGAATCGGCCTTGAAGTACCAAGAGCTGAACTAGCCAATAGTCTTGAAGAAGCATTTGAGGTGCTTCAGTCAATAGGTTTTCCGTGCATCATTCGACCTTCATTCACCATGGGTGGGTCTGGCGGAGGCATAGCTTACAACCGAGACGAGTTTGAAGAAATATGTCTTCGTGGACTCGATCTATCTCCTACCAAAGAATTATTAATAGATGAATCCTTAATTGGTTGGAAAGAATTTGAAATGGAAGTTGTCAGAGATAGCAAGGACAACTGCATAATAGTGTGTTCTATAGAAAATTTTGATGCGATGGGAGTGCACACTGGTGACTCAATAACTGTGGCGCCGGCTCAGACATTAACCGATAAAGAATATCAGATCATGCGGAATGCCTCGTTAGCGGTCCTGCGCGAAATAGGGGTGGAGACAGGTGGATCAAATGTACAGTTTGGGCAAGATCCAAAAACTGGACGACTAGTAGTTATTGAAATGAATCCCCGGGTCTCGCGGTCCTCCGCTCTTGCATCTAAGGCGACCGGGTTTCCCATTGCAAAAGTCGCGGCCAAGCTGGCGATAGGTTACACATTAGATGAACTGCAAAATGATATTACAGGAGGTGCTACTCCAGCCTCCTTTGAACCAGCGATTGATTATGTGGTTACAAAAATCCCCCGGTTTGCTTTTGAGAAATTTGGTGCTGCAGATGCTCGATTGACTACACAAATGAAATCCGTTGGCGAAGTTATGGCAATAGGTCGAACTTTTCAGGAGAGTCTGCAAAAAGCCCTCCGTGGTTTGGAAGTTGGATCATTTGGATTTGAACACATGATCGATGTCGACGATCCGGATCTGAGAGATGAGCTTAAGTCAGAACTCATCACTCCAGGCGCTGATAGAGTTTGGTATCTCGGTGATGCTTTTAGAGCTGGAATGGGTGTAGAAGAAATTTCCAGATTATCCGGAGTTGATTCCTGGTTCCTAGTCCAGATAGAGGACATTATAAAAACGGAAAATGCATTAAAAACTATATTATTAGAAGATCTTGACGAAACGTATATGCGAAGATTGAAGCGCAAAGGTTTCTCAGACGGAAGACTTGCAGTTTTGCTAGGGGTTGAGGAAGAAGAGGTAAGAACATCGCGTCACAAGTTGAATATAAGACCCGTCTATAAGCGAGTAGATACTTGCGCTGCAG
>JAQWLX010000126.1 GCA_029247075.1 Halieaceae bacterium
CTACCGCATACCCCATCGAGCCTCCTAAAAAGTCAAATTCAAATGCAGTACAAACTACCGGTATTCCTTTCAAGCTGCCCTCCATTGCAACCAAAGCATCTCTTTCACCAGTAGTCTTCTGGGCGCCTGCAATGCGATCACGATATCGGCGCTTATCTTTAAATTTGAGTTGATCAACAGGTTCAATCTCAGAAAGAATCTCCCGACTAGCCTCATTGTCCAAAAAGTTAGAGAGCCTCTCTCGAGCTCGAATTCTCATGTGATGATCACATTTTGGGCAGACATGCTGATTATTCTCAAGATCAGGACGATACAAAATGGCCTCACACTTCACACATTTGTGCCATAACCCTTCCGGAACATTTACTCTTTCTCCTGCCGACTGTCCTATACCGGTAGGCAAAATCTTGTCCATCCAACTCATAGAAAAACCTCTAACTAGAATTTAAGCAACCTAATCAACCTGCAGATCAAATGCGATTCCATCCATCCCATCCCTGATAGCCGACACCAAACTTCTCACATTGTCTATTGCAATCGATGGTGCCAGTAATTGTTTTGCTAAACAATCAACAATTGCACTGCCAACGACAACGCCATCTGAAACAGACGAGATCACTTTTGCTGTGTCCGCATCCTTGATACCAAAACCAACCACCACTGGCAAATTAGAAAGCCGTCTGATAGACATCACTTGACTCTTTACCTGGTTAAAATCTAGATTTTTATCTCCGGTAACCCCTGTTAAAGCGACGCTATATATGAACCCTTCGGCTTTCGAAACAATTCGATGAATTCTTTCCTCTGAGGATGTGGGAGCAACGAGCAAAATACTTTCTAATCCAAATTCAGCAAAGATCCTGCTAGAAAAAGCTATCTCCTCTATAGGAAGATCTACGGTTAGCACGGCATCTACGCCTGCGTCACTTGCTGCCCTAGCGAACTTTTCATAACCCATTCTTTCGATTGGATTAGCATACCCCATTAGCACTACGGGTGTATCCTTATCCTTCCGTCTAAAGCTACTTACTACCTCGAATATTTGAGTTAGAGCCACCGAGTTACTAAGTGCTCTCTCATGCGCTGCTTGTATAATTGGTCCTTCTGCCATTGGATCTGAAAAAGGTACTCCAAGCTCGAGCAAATCTGCACCACTTGTGACCATTTCATGCATTAATGTATTAGTCATGTCTAGACTAGGATCGCCTGCCACAATATATGTTATCAAGGCTTTTCGATTCTTGGATGCAAGGTCTGAAAATCTCTTTGCTATTCTAGACATCAATTAACCTTAAACCTCTATACCTTCAAGCTGAGCTACTGTCTGAATATCCTTATCACCTCGCCCTGAAAAATTTACTATTATGTGTTGTTCGGAATCTAAATCAGTTGCCAATTTTTCTGTATAGGCAAGAGCATGGGCGGTTTCTAAAGCTGGCATGATGCCTTCAATACGTGTAACGTTTTGGAACGCTGCCATAGCTTCTTCATCACTTGAAACCACGTACTCCACTCTTCCTATATCTTTAAGCCACGCATGCTCTGGACCAACTCCTGGATAATCTAGACCTGCTGAAACAGAGTGGGTATCCATGATCTGCCCATCATTTGTTTGCATTAAATACGTTCTATTGCCATGCAGTATACCTGGCACGCCGGAATTAAGAGGTGCTGCGTGCTGACCTGTTTCCAGACCTTTCCCACCTGCCTCTACACCAAACATCGAGACTCCAGCATCATCAAGAAAGGGATAAAACAAACCGATCGCGTTGGAACCTCCACCAACACAGGCTACTAGTGCGTCTGGCAATCTACCTATTTTATCAAGAATTTGGATGCGCGCTTCTCTCCCAATAACGCTCTGAAAATCCCGAACCAGCATCGGATATGGATGAGGGCCTGCCACTGTACCAATTACGTAAAAAGTATCGTTCACCCTAGTGATCCAATCTCGCATGGCTTCGTTCATGGCATCTTTTAGTGTTCTGGAGCCAGAACGCACACTCACTACTTCTGCCCCAAGAAGCTTCATTCGATATACGTTCAATTCTTGGCGCTTTATATCTTTTTCTCCCATAAAAATCTGACATTCCAAACCTAATCGCGCTGCAATGGTTGCAGTTGCGACCCCATGCTGACCGGCGCCAGTCTCTGCTATAACCCTGGTCTTACCCATATGCTTCGCTAGAAGAGCCTGTCCGACAGCATTATTGATCTTATGGGCTCCTGTATGATTCAAATCTTCTCTCTTAAAAAAGATGCGTGCTCCACCTATTTGATCGGACCAACGATTAGCTTCATAAAGTGGCGTGGGTCTGCCAACATAGTTAACAAGATCCTCGTCTAACTGCTCCATAAATTTTTCTTCTGAACTAAATTTCTTGTAAAACTCTTCTAGATCAGAAAGCGCTGACACCAAAGTTTCTGAAACAAACCGCCCTCCAAAGACACCGAACTTACCGTCCTCATCAGGCATCGAAGAAAATGCCGAAGCTCTTACGTCAGTATTCATTTTCCCCTCTGAAATTATTAAAGGAGTTAACCTCCATTATAAAGTCAGCAATCAAGCCAGTATCTTTTTCACCAGGTGATTTCTCGACTCCACTACTAACATCAACTGACCAAGGACGAACAACACTAATAGCTTCCAAAACATTTTTACGGTTAAGCCCTCCCGCCAAAATAATGGGGCAAGACAATCTCCCTCTCGGTATTGTTTGCCAATCAAAGACCATTCCAGTACCTCCTGGCATTCCTGGTTTGTAGGAATCTAATAACAATCCCCGCGCTGATGAATATTGTTCAGAATATTTAATAAGATCCTGGTTTGGAGACATTCTAACGCTTTTTATGTATGGTAAACCTAATTGATCACAGAATTCTGGTGTCTCGTTCCCATGAAATTGCAGCATATCAAGCTGAACGTGATTTAAAATATCTCGGATAAACTTAAGCTCTGCATCCACGAACAAACCAACCACTGAAACAAAGGGAGGCAAGCAGGCCACGATTTTTTGGGCGTCTTCTGCTTGAATAGCACGAGGACTTTTTGAAAAAAATACAAAGCCTATCGCATCAGCCCCTAAGTTAACTGCGGAAAGCGCATCATCTAGTCGGGTTATACCGCAAATTTTAATCCGGGTGCGCATAGATTTTTCTCTCTCCTACTAAGACTAGGATAATAACAGAACCCAGGAATGTAATTATTTGTTCTGGATCGTCAGGGGAAAAATATCAGAGGTTCTTGGGATGGAAAATTCCTCAGGATATTCTACATTCATCAAATAAAGCCCATCAGCAGCTGCGGTTTCCGCACCTTTCGATCTGTCTTTATCTAGCAAGATTGACTTTAACCATCCTGCTTCCTTTCTCCCATCTCCGATAGCAATGACGCATCCGACGATATTTCTAACCATATGGTGAAGAAACGCATTTGCTTTCACATCCATAAAAACAAGATCGCTATGTCTTGTTATTTCTATGGAAATAATATTTCGCATTGACGTCGGTGATTGACAAGTCGAAGCTCTAAAGGCATTAAAGTCATGTTCACCAAGTAAGCACTGAGCCTCTCTGTTCATGAGCTTTTCATCTAATATTTTTCGATGCCAAGAAGTCAATCCAGAAAACAAGGCTGGCGAAATTGATGTGTTAACAATCATATATCTGTAGCTACGAGATAAAGCAGAAAATCTAGAGTGAAAATGCTCAGGCACTGTCCGAGCCCATAAAATTCTAATATCCTTTGGCAGATGCCCGTTAACACCATGAACCCAAGCTTTTAGACTCCGCCCGGCAGGATCATCAAAGTGAAAAACTTGACCTAGAGCATGCACCCGAGCATCCGTCCTACCAGCGCAGTAGATGCGCACCCTAGAATCTGCGACGACAGAGACGGCATCTTCAACTAAACCCTGGATAGTAGAATTTTTATGACCAGATTGCAGCTGCCAACCCACATAGGCTCCTCCGTGATACTGAACCCCGCAGGCAACTCTCGATCTTTTTTCCAAGATCCTGTCCGACAACACCTTATAATTCTCTAAGCCGCACTATCAATTCTCGAGCTTCATCAACTTGCTCATCAGAACCTTCCTCTAAAATTTCATCCAGCAAGGGATTAGCTAAAGCTTGGTCTCCCATATCGATATAAGCCCGTGCAAGATCTAACTTACTAGAAATTGGGTCCGCTTCCTCGGCATGAAGAACATTTTCAACCTCGTCGCTATCTATAAGAGAGGCCTGGTTTAGCTCTTCAACTTGCTTCTCAACCAAACCAACTTCATCCATAACTTCCTTAAATCCTTTTTCGGGTTCTTTCAAGTCCTTTAAGTCCCTCAAATTTTGTTCAGAATGGTCAAATTCGATATTGATTTCCTGTCTCCGTGATCTGATCTTTTTAATTGAAAAAATCAGCAAAAGACCCACGAAGAAAATCACCACCATGACTACACTCAGGTGCAGATGGTTTTTAGAATCTTGGGCAAACGATAAGGGGTCAGAAAAAAATACCTCTGCCACTTCTGGAAAATCGTAAAAATAACTGATTAGTATTTCTGGATTTATAACGAGAGATCGGGACATCTCTTGCAAAAGATTTTCTAATTCAAGTTCAATTTCTTTTGATCTTTCATTACTAGTCTCAAGATCTTCCTCGAGCTCTCGAATTCGCTCGTACAATATATAGATCTGATCTAACAGTTCATCATTACTACTTTTCCCCTTTGCGATTTCTCTAGAGCTTGTTTCTATCTCTGCTAACGCTGCACTAGAATCAGCCTGTGTAACAGTTGGGGCTGGTTTCTCTGCAGCCTTACTCAAGGAGGATTCGTCTAACGGTGGTTCATTCTTAGCTTCGCTAACTTCGAGCCCTTCACTATCACTGAAGAGATCATCCTCAGTAGGTAATAAAATAATAGATCCCGCTATCAATCCGTTAACATCTCCATCAAGAAACGCACTTGGATTTAATCGCTGTATGCCTTTCATAACAGCATAAATTGACACTTCGTCTGAACTAATCTTTTTTGAGATGCTCCATAAAGTCTCGTTATCAGATATTCGATAACGTAGTCCTGGTAAAAGTTGATTTAAAGCCTGAGGATCAGGCTTTATCTCCACTCGATATCTATTCCAAGCTACTTTCTCATCCCAATGGACCTGAACTATAAGATCAAATGCGTCTACAACAATTGGCAATCTAGTAGTGACAATTAAACTATCAGTAACTTCGTTAGATAGGAGAAATTCAAACTTAATATCATCTAAAAACTCCTGTCGAACTATCTCTAATCGCTCATATTCTGACTTATCTGCTACTCGAACCAAAATTTCGGCCTGACTAACATCACCTACCTCTTCGAGGATCAACTGTCCCTGCAAGGATTGTCCCAAATATGAATTAACTGTTAAATCACCTAACCACAACCCATGCGACGGAAGCGCCCATAAGAAAAAAAATGGCAAACCAAAGCTAGTTTTTAACCAATTAGCCATATAAGAATCCGGTTTTTATAAAAGTAAGAACCATCTAAATTATCCTAATATTCCAAAAAACACTTATAATCAAAAAATCTAATGAAGTCGCATTAAGTCAAGCATTTCAAAACATAAGCTTTTTGACAGGAAAACCTATAAATAACTAGATATTAAGCATTCAGCTATTTGAATACTATTCAGAGCTGCTCCCTTCCTAACATTGTCTGCAACCACCCAAAGATTAATACCTCGCGGATGCGACAGATCTTCGCGAACTCTTCCCACAAAAACGGAATCCTCTCCCGCAGAATGTCCAACCGGCGTTGGATAGCCTCCTGGTTCTCTATCATCTATTAACTGAATCGAACTAGCTTCAAGCATTAATTCCTGAACTTCTGATGCGGTTATCTTTTCGCGTGTTTCGATATGGACCGCTTCAGAATGCCCAAAAAAAACAGGGACTCTGACACATGTCGGATTTATTTCTATAGAATCGTCATCAAAGATCTTTTTTGTCTCCCAAATCATTTTCATTTCTTCACGTGTATATCCATTTTCTTGAAAGTCGTCGATATGCGGTAAAACATTGAATGCAATCTGCGCTGGATAAACTTTTGTTTCTATTTCCTGTGCATTTAGCAAGCTTGCTGTTTGACCTGCGAGTTCTTTTATCGCTTTTTTACCTGTTCCCGAAACTGCCTGATATGTAGCGACATTGATTCGTTCGATTCCCACCGCATCATAAATTGGCTTAAGAGCAACTAGCATTTGAATCGTTGAGCAATTCGGATTTGCAATGATATTTCTTTGATGATATTCAATCAAAGCTTCCGAATTAACTTCAGGAACAACAAGAGGAATATCCTTTTCTAAACGAAAGTGGGACGTATTATCTATAACGATACAACCCGTGGAAGCTGCCGCGGGAGCATATTCTTTAGACACACTGCCACCGGCCGAAAATAGGCCCAACTGCGCTCTAGAAAAATCAAATTCGGATACATCCTGGACACGATGTGATTTGCCTCTGTACATAACCGTTTTTCCGGCAGATCTTTCACTTGCCAAAGGGAAAAATTCACCCACAGGAAATTTTCTTTCCTCGAGGATCGATATCATAGCCTCACCTACCGCTCCTGTGGCACCGACTACTGCAACATCTACACTTTCTAGCATTTTTGTCTACTCTTTTAGCGGCATATTAGTTGAAAAAAAGGTCAATGACTTGTTAGGTCCTATTGAGTATTGGATTGAAATAGCCAAGGGTAATTTTGCTTCTTCAAGTTTTCATACTCCCTTATACGATCCTTACTCTTCAAAGTTAAGTCAATTTCATCAGAACCTTCTAACAAACACTTGCGGCGAAATGAATCAACCGCAAATGGTATTTCCGTGGCACCGTCAATGGATTTTACTATTTCGTTCTCCAAATCAATCACAAGTCTAAATCCTTCTTCCGCGTACATCTTTTGAAAAAGTGTGTCAACAACCTCACTCGACAAAGCAACGGGAAGCAGTCCATTTTTGAAACAATTGTTATAGAAAATATCTGCAAAACTAGGCGCTATGATACATCGGAAACCAAAATCCTCTAGCGCCCAAGGGGCATGTTCGCGACTAGATCCACACCCGAAATTTTCTCTTGCCAAGAGAATAGAAGCGTTTTTGTAGCGACTTTGATTCAGAGGAAATTCTTTATTTAGCGGACGTCCTGTGCAGTCTTGACCAGGCTGTCCTTCATCCGTATATCTGATCGAGTCGAATAAATAAGCACCAAATCCAGATCTACCAATTGCTTTCAAAAATTGTTTTGGAATAATTAGATCTGTGTCTACGTTTGCACGATCCATAGGTGCTACTATCCCTGTTTCTACCTCAAAACTTCTCATATTGAATCGCTTCTCAAAAATTCTCTCACATCTGTGAAATAACCTGTCACGGCGGCGGCGGCGGCCATCGCGGGACTTACTAGATGTGTTCTTCCTCCGAAGCCTTGTCGACCCTCGAAATTTCGATTGGAAGTCGAGGCACAATGTTCACCATCACCTAACGTATCCGAGTTCATCCCCAAACACATAGAGCAGCCTGGAGCACGCCATTCCATTCCGGCGGCTAGGAAAATTTTATCCAATCCTTCTTCCTCAGCTTGCGCTTTTACAATACCAGAACCGGGAACAACTAATGCCTGTTTAACTGAAGCGGCTATATTTCTTCCTTTTATGATCTGTGCCGCCTGTCGCAAATCTTCTATGCGTGAATTTGTACAAGAACCAATAAAGACGCGATCAACCGGGATATCTGAAACTGGTGTCCCAGGAGCTAGATCCATATATTCCAAAGCCCTTCTAATAGCCTCTCTTTTTGTACTATCGGTCGCTTCCTCTGGACTTGGTAATCTCCCTGCAATAGGAAGCACCATCTCTGGGGATGTTCCCCATGTAACCTGAGGTTCTATAGAAGCCCCATCGATTCTGATTTCTCGTTCAAAAATAGCACCATCATCAGAACAGAGATTTTTCCAACTCCTCACTGCTCGCTCCCAAAGTTCTCCTTTCGGAGCATAGGGTCGACCACGAACATAATCTATCGTAGTAGAATCGACAGCGATCATACCCATGCGCGCACCAGCTTCTATGGACATATTACAAAGAGTCATCCTGCCTTCCATTGAAAGGGATTTGACAACTTCGCCTGCAAACTCTATTGCATATCCAGAACCACCGGCAGTACCGATCTGACCAATGACCGCAAGAGCAACATCTTTTGCAGTCACTCCGGCTTGCAGCGAACCAAAGATATCGATTCGCATGTTCTTCATTTTCGTTTGAACTAAACACTGAGTGGCTAAAACATGTTCGACTTCACTTGTGCCTATGCCATGTGCTAACGAACCCAAGGCTCCATGAGTTGAGGTATGAGAATCCCCACAAACAATCGTCATACCAGGCAAAGTAGCTCCTTGTTCCGGCCCAACAACGTGGACTATCCCCTGTCGCTCATCGTTTATTGGAATTTGCTTAACATTAAAATCTACACAATTATCTTCGAGTGTTTGGACTTGAAGTTGAGAGGTGGCATCAACGATTCCCTCAATACCTCCTTGCCGCTCAGTTAAATCGGTCGGTACATTGTGATCTGGTACAGCGAGATTTGAATCTCTTCTCCAGAGATTTCTTCCTGCCAGACGCAGACCTTCAAAGGCCTGCGGAGAAGTTACCTCATGCAAAAGATGTCGATCGATGTAGATTAGCGCCGTTCCATCATCGCGCTCTTCAACTAAATGATCCATCCAAAGCTTATCGTATAAAGTTTGTCCTGACACAGTTGCTCCGATCTAAAAAAGGCTGTTATTTTTATTTATAGGCACAAGAGATTCTACTATGACTTTGCATAAAACCATAAAGATCTATGCCTTCAATTTTACCTTAGAGGAAGAATCCGAATCATGAGGCAAGTAAAAGGTGCCGTTAAAGCGAGCAATTAAATTATCTTCTGAAATGATCGTTCCAGAACAAAACCCGAAACGCTTGCGAATGGACACTAATTCAGCTCTCGATTCAATCCACGTATCGACGCGGGCAGGCGCAACAAAATCCAGAGATAAATTAATCGTAGGACTTTCACTCTTTTTCCCTACGGAGAAATTCA
>JAQWLX010000009.1 GCA_029247075.1 Halieaceae bacterium
AAACCTAGTATTATTCTTTTTCATTTTTCAAATAAACACTGTTCATGCCTAGTTTGCAGTTTTTAGGATAGTCCCTTTGAGTTTTCAGGTTAAGCATTTATGGAAATCAAGCGTACAGTTTCGGATTTTTTTGAATGAAAGCCCCGCATTATTCAAAAAATGTAAATGAGATATTTAGTCCAGAATTTATAAACAATCCTTTCCCTCTTTATGCTCATTTACGAGTGAAGAAACCAATATCAGAAATCGGAGATTCCGGATTTTTCTTGGTTACTTCTTCGGAATTCATCAAGGAGATTTTGAAGAGGGAAGAAGATTTCTCCGCAAACCTAGTAGGAGTGCTTTACAAAACTAGCGAAGGATTTCCAGGTGGTTTTGATTTTCCCGATACCGGTGCCACCAGTGTAATCGCGACTGCAGATGGAGAAGATCATGTGCGTCATCGGAAAATCCTATCGCCGGCTTTTACGCAGCAGGCTTTAGTTAAGTTCGAGGCCTATATTCGTGATATTGCACAAGAAGGTCTTAATGAGCTCTTATTTGATCGTGGAGGTAGTTGTATACAATTCATTGAAAAAATCCCGGCCTTAGCTGTCGCAAAATTGCTTGGCCTACCTTGCGGTGAGTCTGATCAATTTACGAAATGGGCAATGATAGGTGGTTGCATGCTCGCTGGCGAAGTCTCGGCAAAAGAACTTGAGCATCTTGCTCGAGAAACTTCAGCAATGAAATCCTATCTTTCGATGCATTTTGATCAATCACATTGTTTAGACTCGACGATCAGTAAACCCTTGTTAAAACTTCTTCATAGTGAGTGCAATGGGGGTACTATCACGAAAGATGAGGCTATAGGTATTTCTGTTATCCTTTTTGGCGCAGGAGGTGAATCTACTTCTGCATTGATGGGATCTTGTATATTTTATTTAGCTAGTTTGCCAAAAATACAGGAGGAATTGCGATCTAACCTTCAGCTTATAGATAAATTTATTGAGGAAGTGATTCGTCTTTCGCCACCGTTTAAGTTTCACTATAGGAGTGTGCGTTCTAGTTGTAAAATTGGGAGCTATGATTTTTCGCCTGGGCAAAAGCTGATGCTGAGTTGGGATTCCGCCAACAGGGATGAAACAATATTTGAAGATTCAGATAGTTTTTCTCTTAACCGAAAACGGCCCAAGAATCATATGGGATTTGGCAGAGGAACTCATTTTTGTCTTGGTGCGGTGTTAGCGAGGCTAGAGACCAAAGTGATGATAGAAGAGCTGATAAATAGAACATCGAATATTCGGTTGCAGAACACGCCCAATTATTTTAATAGTATCTTTGTTCGGAGATTTAATTCGTTAAATATTTCTATAGAGATTTAATCTCGAGAAGAAAGGAGATTGTTTGGTTATACTATCCGACAATTCGGCCCGTAGAAAATTCCGAGCTTTTTAGGTTAAGACTAAACCGTTAAGAAAATACCAATATGAATAATTTATCTCAATGGCAAGATCCTGATGATATTCGAGAAGCGTTAAATATGAAAAATATTGCGATCGTTGGGTTATCTTCTAATAGACTTCGAGATAGCAATGTCGTCGGCAATTATCTATTGGAAAATAATTATCAGGTAACTCCCGTAAATCCAAACGAGGACGAGATTTTTAGCCTAAAAAGTTTTTCAAACCTGCGAGATATACCTTACCAAATTGATGTTGTAAATGTATTTCGAGATTCATCTCTCATCCCAGTAATAGCTGAAGAAACAGTTTTCATTGGAGCTAAATATCTTTGGCTGCAATATGGAGTGGTGAATTTTTCTGGTATTGCAATAGCTGAACGGGCAGGTGTTACCTGTGTTGTTGATAAGTGTATAAAAATAGAACATGAATCAAGTCTGGTTAGATAGGTTTTACATTAAGCTTTTTTTAATTAAAAAGAGAAGGAACTTTCGAAATAGTTATTATAGTGATTAAACAAATCGTTAATATTCCAAATAAATTAGCTATGAGTCCATTCCGGTGCCTCTTCGGGAGTAATGAACTATTCATGACTATCAAAAGAAAAAGAGTTATAAGTGGCAATAAAATGCCGTTGGCAACTTGAGCGATTACAATTGCTTTTATCGGGTTGAAATTTTGACTTGCCAGGGCTGTGCCTAAAAAAAGTACTGAGAACCAAACGCATTTAAATTTGTTGTCCGACATTGAATTTTGCCATCCCATTACTCCAGATACAGCGTAAGCTGCGGCCATTGGTGCCGTGATCGCGCTGGTAAGGCCGCTTGCAAATAATCCCGCTGAGAAAACATAAATTGAAGCCGAGCCCAGCAGTGGTTCAAGCTGCTTACTAATAACCTCAGTTGAAACTTCTATTTGAGTACCGAAGAAAGTAACTGCCGAAGTGCTCATTATGGCCAGCGTAATCAAGCCTCCAACGCCGATTGATATCCCGCAATCTAACCGTGACTGAGTGATCGCCTCATCGGGAGAGATGGTTTTAGGCCATTTTTCACTAACCGCTTTAGAATGTAAGAAAAGGTTGTATGGAACTACTGTGGTTCCTATTAGAGCAATTGCTGTAATGGCTGAATCATTTGATAGATTACTAGATATAACAGTATTTTTAATTAACGGAAAAATCTCTGGAAGTATTACCAAAGAGGTTAATAAAAAAATGCTCGACATAGTCAGAACTAATAATATTAAAACACGTTCTACTAAAGAGTAACTGGAAGTTATAAGTAGAAGAGCTGCTATTGTTCCAATTGCTAAAGAAAAAATTGGAGTTTCGTGCATAAAAATAGATTCAAGTGCCATGGCCGCACCACTTATATTTCCCGTCTGGAATGCTGCATTTCCAAACCCGATTGCTACGACGACCAGAGCTATCGAAATTGATTTTAATGGCCCGCGTGGCAATATGTCCCTAATAGCTTCACCAAGGCCTTTTCGAGTTACTAATCCAAGTCTTGCTGCCATCTCTTGCAATATTATTGTGGCAGCAATCGAAAATAGTAAGGCCCACAGAAGAGAAAAACCGTAATTAGCACCTGCATGAGTAGCAGTAGCAATGGTTCCGGGACCAACGAATGCCGCGGTTACAATTATTCCTGGACCTAGATTAGATAGTTTTACGTTCATTTGTCTTTTTCATTACTCGCAAAATTTGATTTCTTTCTTTGTTCAATCTTCTAGTGTATCTCTTAGGGTGTGTAGGGCAACTGTTGTATATTCCAGGTAACTGTTAATATTGCAGTCGTGACCCAATTCTCTACAGTTAGCCTCTCCATATCTATAGTGCTTTTTAATAGTCGTCTAGATTACTTATCAAAAACGCTAGAGACTACTTTGTCAGCCATCAAATTTGCACAGACGAAAGGAGTATTAGGAGATGTGTCTATTAGATTGATTGATAATTCTATAAATCCACAGTATTCGACTAAAGTTCAAGAAATCATAAACTGCTTGAATTCGAATCAAATTAGATTAGTAGAGTTCGAGAAAAATCAAGAAAATAATGGATTTGGTGCGGCACACAATCAAGCGATAAGAGATACAAGATCAGATGTTCATCTGATACTTAATCCGGATGTGGAAGTGCAGGAATTCGCTGTATATTACGGTGTATTGACATTGGTTAGTAAAATTAATATCTCGGCAGTTACTCCAAATGCAATCTCGACTTCAGGAGATAAGTTGTTTCTTTGCAAGCGGCATCCAAGCTTATTAGTGCTGTTTTTGCGAGCCTTCGCCCCAGCATCAATCATGAAAATTTTTCAATCAAGATTACATGATTACGAAATGCGCGATCTAGTCACCGCAAATAAAAAAATATCAGTGCCGCTTGCTAGTGGTTGTTTCATGCTTTGTAAAACAAGTATCTTGCAATCGATCGAAGGATTTGATCCAAAATTTTTCATGTATTTTGAGGATTTTGATCTTTCATTGAGAATTAATGAAATGGGAAGCATTGTGATGGATCCTAGAGTACAAATTGTGCATCATGGAGGGAGTGCGGCCAAAAAAGGTTTGTGGCATTTTTGGCTTTTTGTAAGGTCTAGTATAAGATTTTTTAACACTTACGGTTGGCGATTTATATAAAATTAATAGGCATGCAGGAAGATAATAAAATTATCGTGGAGAGGGAAATTAGACGCAGAGAAATCTTGTCGCTAATGGATCAAGACGTCTACATCTCTAGATATGATTTGCCGGGCGCAGCGAAGACTAAACGATTTGGTTTGGTTGATAAGGTTAAGTCAGAATCAATATCGGAAGGCTTGCCGAAAAATGATAAATCTGCGGATGAATTTAAGATGAATAGATCGAAATATTCGCATTCGAAGAATAATAAGGACAAAAATGTAATTTTCACTCCCACGGAAACTTCTGAAAAAGCAGGACAAAACAATATCGCTTTCAGTGCAATAGCTTTTTTCAGTGATCGATTTTTGTGGCTTGAAGATTTGCAGAATAATCCCTTTTTGGAGGATCAGCGTCAACTGATTACTGACATAAATGCGGTGATGGAAGGAGAGAGAAAAATCCTTGAGGTGGCGAAGTTTGATTGGCCAGTCCACAATAACCCACAGTTTGACAATAGTTTAGAAGCGGCGATAACTAGCTTAGTTGGATTTTTAGATAGATTAAATACTGGATTCCACTGGGAAAAAAGTTTTCTTTTAGGTAAATCTGATATGGCTCGCTTTAACTTGAGTGACAGTTTTAGTTCGTTATTAAAACTGAGTATTAGTTCTCGAGAGATGCTTTTAAAGCCAGAAACCAAACGTGTTTTTTGGTCTGAATTGTTAGAACATGTTAAGGGATAGCGGTGATACAAGGGCCGCCGTAGTCGATGATTGCAAAGATTTAGCAACACTTAATTTAGTGAACGATCTGAGACTGAATGTAACTCAGATTAGAAAATTCATAGAAGATGATTTAACACATTTCACCCTTTTGATACTTAATGAGAAATTAAAGGGATTTGCCATCAGCGGAGGTTTTGTTGCGGATGAGATTACTTTAATGCATATTTTTATCTCCCCGGATCAACGCAAACGAGGATTAGGAGAGAAGCTATTGACTGATAATTTATACTTTTGGCGAGGAAAAGGTGCTAAAAGATGCTTGCTCGAGCTGAGGATGTCTAATAACGAGGCAAAAAATTTTTATACAAAGCGGGGATTTACCGTAGATGGATTTCGGCCAAACTATTATTTAACGAATGATTTTCGAGAAGATGCTATCCTGATGTCTTTACCGCTCTAATTATTGTGTGCTTTTGTTCTTACAAAGTTATAAATCGCTAAGAGTAATCCGCAAAATATAAAAGCGCCTGATGGTCGATGATAAGAATATAGAACTGTAAAGTTGTGGTGAAGCAATCTTCTAAGATATTACTGCAAAATAAATTAGAGCATACATATCGCAAACCACTTTTCCGTTTTTAATTAAGTCTCTTAGGAATCCTAGTTGAAGGAGTTCTGGAAATTTGTGCAGTGCTATCTTTAGAACGTCATGTGTTCCGAACTATTTACTACTATCTTGCAAAACTTGGAATTTCTTCTCAGAAGAAATATTTCCATATCTAGTTGAAAATAGTCATTTACCCTCTTTTTGTCCGTTCCTAGTTGTACGCACCTATTTCTATTTCATATATACTAGAATCGCTGAATAGGATTTACATATTCGAGAAAATAGAACATTTGATCTATTTTCAGTTGTTGTAAAAACGTATAATATTTTGGCTAAGTTTAGTTTAAATGCCTTTCAGGCTGGTTCAGCTCCGCAAATTATTTTCACATATCACATAGTTGGGTCTTTTAAAAATGGCTAGTCTCTTTTCTGAAAAAATAACGTCGGTTCATCATTGGAATGATACTCTCTTTAGTTTTACTGCGACTAGAGATAGATCTTTAACATTTGAAAATGGTCATTTTGTTATGATTGGTTTAAAGGTTGATGAAAAACCGCTACTAAGAGCCTATAGCATAGTGAGCCCAAATTACGCCGAAGAACTGGAGTTTTTTAGTATAAAAGTACCTGATGGTCCCCTAACTTCTAGACTCCAAAATATTCAGGTTGGAGATGAATTACTGGTTAGCAATAAACCAACGGGTACGCTTGTATTAGATCACTTATTACCCGGCAAGAATTTGTATTTAATTTCGACAGGAACCGGCCTTGCTCCCTTTATGAGCATCATTCAGGATCCAGAGTTATACGAGCGTTATGACAAAGTAATTTTGACTCACGGGGTTCGTTTAATATCTGAGCTTGCTTATCAGGAATTCGTTAAAAAGGAGCTAAAAAACAACGAGTTTTTTGGTGATCTTGTTTCCGAAAAATTAACTTACTATCCTACGGTGACGCGAGAAAAGTATGAGAATAATGGCCGTCTTACAGATTTAATGATAAGTGGAAAGCTATTTTTAGACTTGGGCATGCCTTACCCTAATACTGAAGATGATCGGTTTATGGTATGTGGTGGACCCAGTATGTTGAAAGAAATTTGCGATATTTTAGATGCTCGAGGTTTTAATGAATCGAGACAAGGTACCAAGGCCCAATATGTGATTGAAAGAGCGTTTGTCGAACAATAGAAAAAAATCTTATTTAGATACGGGTCCTAATTAACTGACATACCCGCTCGTGCGCCAGAGTCTGGCGACAACAAATATAATTGAGACTCGTCGCCGGCCATCAATAACATTCCATCAGATATTCCAAAACGCATTTTTCTTGGTTTAAGATTTGCGATAACTAGTGTAAGTCTGCCTACGAGATCTTCGGGTAAATAATGAGGGCGTATGGCTGATAGGATTTGTCTTTCTCCTAGGCCGCCAAGGTTTATACGTAAACGCAATAGTTTGTCCGCATTTTCAACCTGCTCAGCAGCTACTATTTCGCCAATACGGATGTCGATCTTAGAAAAATCTTTTATAGCTATAAAATTTTCGCGCTCTTCTCTTTGTCTATCAGGTGTGTCATCTACTTTAGATTCTTCCATCATCATTTTTACTACCTTGGGGTCAATTCTGGTTATTAGAGGTTCAAATCTATTTAAATCGTGATCGATTAACAAATTTTCAAGCTTAGTCCATTCTAAGCTACAATTAAGAAACTTTTCGGCTTCAATGCTCATTTTTGGAAGAACAGGTTTTAGATAAATCATTAGTATTCTGAAGAGATTAATTCCAACACTGCATATGGAATGCACTTCATCGATTTCATTAGCATTCTTTGCAAGAACCCAAGGCTTTTTATCATTGATATACTGATTTGCGCGGTCAGCTAAGTCCATTACAGAGCGAATTGCTTTATTAAATTCGCGAGCTTCATAGAGCTTCGCAATGTTCTCATTGGCGCAAATGAAGTCTTCAATTAAGTTTTCTTCTCCACATTCCTTTGACAAGCGATTTTCGAAGGTCTTTTCTATAAATCCTGAGCATCTACTAGCAATATTTACTACTTTACCAACTAAATCCGAATTTACTCGTTGAATAAAATCGTCTAAATTAAGATCAATGTCGTCCACAGAGCCATTAAGTTTTGCGGCATAATAGTATCTTAGATAGTCACTATCCAAATATTGGAGATAGGTGGAGGCCTTTATAAAAGTTCCTCGGCTTTTAGACATCTTAGCCCCGTTAACAGTCAGAAAGCCGTGTGCAAAAATTCCTGTAGGGAGTCTTAGTCCAGAAGATTTCAGCACGGCTGGCCAAAACAACCCATGGAAATTCACTATATCTTTTCCGATAAAATGGTAGAGTTCTGTTTCATTTCCCTCATTCCAATATTCCTCGAAGTTAAACTCTGATTCCTTGCAGTAATGCTCAAAGCTAGCTATGTATCCGATTGGGGCGTCCAGCCAAACATAAAAAAATTTGTCTTCAGTGCCTGGTATCTCGAAACCGAAATAAGGAGCGTCGCGACTTATGTCCCAGTCCTGTAACCCCATCTCTATCCATTCATTAAGTTTATTAGCGACTTGTGGTTGCAAGGTTCCCGATTTAATCCATTTTTCTAGCTGAGTTTGGTAGTTTTGAAGCCTAAAGAAAAAATGTTCTGAGTCCTTCTCGATCGGAGTTTCTCCCGATATTGTGGAAATCGGATTAATCAAATCAGCTGGATTGTAAGTGGCGCCACATGCCTCACAATTATCTCCATATTGATCTTCTGCGTTGCACTTTGGACAGGTGCCTTTTATAAAGCGGTCTGCTAAAAATAACTTCTCTTTGGAATCATAAGCTTGAGTTATTTTTCGAGAAGTTATGTCATTGTTTGATTTAAGCTTCTTATAGATCCTTCTGCTCCATTCGCGGTTTTCAGTCGAATGCGTTGTGTGAAATACAGAAAAATCTATCGAGAAATCAGCACTATCCTGCTTATGTTGGCGCCATATGGAATTGACATATTCCTCGGCAGTTAAGTTTTCATTCTCAGCCGCTAGCATGATGGCAGTTCCATGAGCATCATCCGCACAGACATAAAGACAGGAATTGCCTCTAGATTTTTGAAAACGAACCCAAATATCGGTTTGAACTTGTTCGAGCATGTGCCCAAGATGTAATGGCCCGTTAGCATAAGGCAGTGCACTTGTGACTAGTATGCGTCTTTGAGTAGGCATTTTTTGGCAACTGAATCTTTTCTAATTTGTGCGCACTATATCTGTTTAGACAGATTTTTTCATTAGCTGTTCAATATCCATTGTTCTCTATATAGCTTCTATCTATACTGCGGTAAATTCCCAGCATAAAAGCTACTAGTTTGGATTATTCAAGAAAATCATGATTAGCTCAGTAAAACATATTATAGCTGTAGCGTCAGGCAAAGGCGGTGTTGGAAAGTCCACCGTAGCAATTAATTTGGCATTAGCACTAAGTAAGCTTGGGCAGGAGGTAGGTTTGCTTGATGCAGATATATATGGCCCAAGTCAGCAAAGGATGTTGGGTGTTTCAGATGATATCCAACCTGAACAAAAAGATGGTAAATATATATCACCTATTCTTGCTCATGGCATTAAGGCTATGTCGATTGGTTTTCTCTCAGGGCAGGGTGTGCCAATGATATGGAGAGGTCCTATGGCGGGTAGTGCCTTGACGCAGATGCTAGAACAGACGTTTTGGGGTGATCTCGACTATTTATTGGTAGATATGCCTCCTGGCACAGGTGACATTCAACTCACCTTGTCGCAGAAGGCCTCGCTGTCTGGCGCGGTGATCGTTACCACACCGCAAGATATCGCCTTATTAGATGCTCAAAAGGGAATCGAAATGTTTAGAAAGGTCAACGTTCCTATTTTGGGTATTATTGAAAATATGGCTGTTCATGTGTGTGCAGAGTGTGGATATAGAGAGCACGTCTTCGGAGCCGATGGAGGCAAAAAGCTCTCCTTGGATTACAATGTGCGCACGTTAGCATCACTACCACTCGACATAAGAATTCGTGAAGAATCTGATTCAGGCAGTCCTATTGTCATTTCACTCCCTGATTCAGAAGTATCCCAATGTTTTAAGGCAGCGGCTAACTCTATTCTGGGGGAATTAAAAATAAAAGCAGATAGCGTTGATTTTCCGGAAATAAAAATATCTGAAGATTGAAACCACATTATAAGGCATTTTAGTATGAGCATTAAATCTGATCTTTGGATTCGCAGAATGGTCTCGTCCTGTGGAATGATAGAGCCCTTTATTTCGGATCAGATAAAAGAAGACCATAACGGTAAGATAATATCTTATGGAACTTCTAGCTATGGATATGATGTTCGTTGCGCCAATGAATTTAAGGTGTTCACTAATATAAATTCAGCTACGGTTGACCCAAAATATTTTGATGAAGATAGTTTCGTCGACATTTCAGCTGAAGTCTGCGTAATCCCTCCAAATTCTTTTGCCTTGGCGCGCACGATTGAATATTTCAGAATTCCTAGAAATGTTCTTACAATTTGTCTCGGAAAGTCGACCTATGCTCGTTGTGGAATAATCGTAAATGTCACTCCATTGGAACCTGAATGGGAAGGGCACGTAACATTAGAATTTTCTAATACGACTACACTTCCAGCTAAAATTTATGCTAACGAAGGTGTCGCACAGATGTTGTTTTTTGAATCTGACGAGATTTGTGAAACTAGTTACAAGGATCGAGGTGGAAAATACCAAGGACAAAAGGGCGTTACTCTCCCAAAAGCATAGTCTGTCTTCTATTTTTTAATTTTTCCAAATCCCTCGATTGAAGCTTCTAGTAGCATAGCTTGATTTGATTTTCCCTTTTCTGTATGTACATGCTTAATCATTAAAAAGTCTAAATCTGGCGCTAACCACACCGTATCTAGTCGACTAGAGTCTTTAAACTCTCTAGTAAAGCGAATGGTTTTTATATTACCAATATTTGCCTGGAGCGTTTCTTCACCTGCGAACAAAAAATTGTAATCTTTTATACGTGAGCCGTCAGCAACACGGAAGCTTATTCTTTTGGGAATATTTATATTTGCAATTAATAATAGCTTAAGCTGCTCCTGAACGTTCAGACGATCCAACACTCCATCCTCGTATGGCAGTTTGAACCATTGGTTTTTGCTGAGGCTATTTATTTCTCGTGCTGAACTGTCAAACTCAATTTCTTTTCTTCGTGTAATGCCTCCAGCGACTATCGCCTTGTAGCTAATCGGCACTATAGCTATTTCATCAAGTGAAAAATTTGAAACTTCGGAAACTTGGAATATAAATTTTTTGCCTTGTACCCGTAATTCTAGATTTCCATTATCTTTGAACGATAATTGTCGTTCGATTAGTATGTCTATACCTTTAATTTTCGTTTTGTATACAGCTTTATAGGGTTTTAATAATTCCATGCCGGGTGTGGATCTATCCTGCGAAACGCCGGAGATAGAAAAAAAGAAGAGAATGAAAAATAGTGGGAAATGTTTACGCATGAATGATGCCGGTTGCTGGAAGTACAGAACCATCCATAATTGCTTTATTGCCCTCGAGTGCTATTTTTTGCTCAATTAGAAGTTGAACGCCAAGAGGATAGATTTGGTGTTCTTTTTCAAGTATTTTTTTAGCTAAAGTCTCTGCAGTGTCTGTCGACAGAATTGGCACTCTGGTTTGCGCGATTGCAGGACCATTATCCAGCTCCCTAGTTACGAAATGCACGGTTGCACCCGCTTCCTTATCTCCTGCATCAATAGCTCGCTGATGGGTGTTCAAACCAGGATATTTAGGCAGTAGTGAAGGATGAATGTTGATTAAGCGACCCAAGAAAGAATCTATAATTATTGGAGTTAGAATTCGCATAAACCCTGCTAACAATACGAATTCGGCTTTAGCTTTATTCAGAACAGCGAGCACCGCGCTATCGAATAACTCTCTGTTGTCATAGTTGCGATGATCAATGCATTTAGTGGGGAGTCCAGCGTCCTCTGCTGCAAGTAAACCTTCCGCATTTGGATTGTTAGAGATGATCAGGCAAACGTTTGCTTTTAGAAAATTTGAATCGCAAGCTTCGATAATCGAAACCATATTAGAACCACGACCACTAATTAATATTGCAATACGAGGATCTTTATATGAGCTCATGGAGTTAGCTGTACTTGATGAGGACCTTTATTTATTTCACCAACTTTCCATCCTTCCAACTGATTTTTCTCCAAGATTTCAAGTGTTTTCTCTACGTCTGAGCTATTTACACATAACACCATGCCTACTCCGCAATTAAAAGTTCTATACATTTCGAGCTTTGAAATGCCCCCTGCGGCTTGCAACCAGCTGAAGATTGGTGGCCATTTCCACGAGCTTTCTTCAATTAGAGCAGTATAATGGCTAGGAATTACTCTTGGTAAGTTCTCGATTATGCCGCCACCCGTAATATGGCAAACTGCGTTAATTGAGACGAATTTTTTTAATTCCAAAATTGTTTTTACATAAATTTGAGTGGGTTTAAGTAATGCTTCTCCTAACGACACATTTCCTAAACTTTGTTTAAGATCAGCATTACTGATATCAAGGATTTTTCGTATCAGAGAGTAACCATTTGAATGGGGGCCAGTGCTTGGGAGTGCTATTAAGATGTTTCCTTCTTCCACCTTACTCCCGTCAATTAGCAGGGATTTTTCGACAATTCCTACCGCAAATCCAGCGAGATCATAGTCGTCTTGACTGTACATCCCAGGCATTTCTGCCGTCTCCCCTCCTATTAGAGAGCATCCAGCTAACTGGCAACCCTCCCCTATACCATGCAAAACCTCAGCTGCTATTTCAAGATCCAGCTTACCGGTAGCATAATAATCTAGGAAGAATAGGGGTTCTGCTCCTGCTACTACAATATCATTAACACACATTGCGACTAGATCAATTCCAATGGTGTTATGAATACCCTGATCTAGAGCAAGACGTAGTTTTGTTCCTACTCCGTCGGTTCCTGAAACTAAAAGGGGCTCCTCGTAACCTTTTGGTAGCGCAAATAAAGCCCCAAATCCACCGATATCTCCTATTACCTCTTTTCGCCTTGTTTTTTTAGCAATTGACTTTGCCTTCTTTGACAGCGCTTCACCAGCAACAATATCTACAC